>JBFIEP010000522.1:0-2613 GCA_041603335.1 Elusimicrobiota bacterium
GCGCGTCTTCGCAAGGAGATGACCCGCCTCCAACGGGTGCTCAACGGTGTTCGCTCGATGGATAAGCAGCCTGATGTTATTTTCATCATTGATCCCGCCGAAGAAAAGATGGCGGTGCTTGAAGCAAAGAAGCTCGGCATTAAGATCGTCGCGGTTTGCGATACCAACTGCGATCCCGACCTTATCGACGTGCCGATCCCCGGCAACGACGATGCGGCCCGTGCGATCAAGTTGTTCTGCAGCGTGATTTCCGACGCTATCAACGAGGGAAAGATCGAGCACGCCGAGAAGAAGGCGAAAGAGTCGATCGAGGGCGCCGAGAAGAAGATGCAGGCCGAGGCGCAGGCTGAGGTCGCGGCAGTGGAAGAATCGCAGAAGGGTGCGACTCCTCAGGCGCAGCCGGATGATGCCGTTGCGGGTTCCACGGAACCGGTTGAAGGCGAAGCCGACGAACCCTCGAAGACGAACCTCGAAGCGAGCCAGGCCTAACGGGGCGGAAGCCACGTTGTGTCGAGCATCATGGGGGCTATGAGGAAGGTCGACCTAATGACCCGAATCATTACGCTCCTTATATAAAGAAAAGAATTTACGGAGAGACGAATCTTATGACCACGACCACATTAGCGGAACAGATTAAAGCCCTGCGTGAGAAAACCGGTGCGGGAATCACGGCTTGTAAGAAGGCGCTGACCGATAACGACGGCGACTTCGACAAGGCGGTTGAATTCCTTCGCAAGAAGGGACTCGCTTCCGCGGCCAAAAAATCGGACCGTGCCACGAAAGAAGGTGCGGTCACCGCTTATATCGCCCCCGACGGTAAAACCGGTGCGATCATCGAGCTTAACTGCGAGACCGACTTTGTTGCCAAGACCGAAGAATTCCAGAAAGCCGCCGAAGGCCTCGCGAAGGAATGCGCCGAGGGAACGATTACATCAACCGAAGCCGCTGAGGCCAAGGTGAAGGATCTTATCCTAAAGCTCGGCGAAAACATGACTCTCAAACGATTCGAGCGTTTTGAGCTTTCCGGTCCGGGCCGTCTCGGTTCCTACATTCACTCGGCAGGCGGTAAGAAGGGTTCGATGGTTGAGCTCACCTGCTCCAGCGATGACGCTGCAAAGCACGATGCGGTTGACGGGCTTCTTAAAGAGCTCGGCATGCAGATCGTCGCCTTCGGCGCCAAGTGGACCGACCGTGAAGAAGTTCCGGCGGAAGAAGTGGCCAAAGAGAAGGAGATCTACTCCGCTGCCGTTCGCGAAGAAGGCAAGCCCGAGGCCGCCATTGAAAAAATCGTTGAGGGTAAACTCAACAAGCTTTTCTTCCGGGCCTTTTGCTTGAACGAGCAGGTTTCGATGAGGGACAACAAAACCCCCCTCAAGACCATCATCGAGGAGGCCTCTAAGGCCGCCGGTGGTACGATTACGATTAAACGATTCGCCCAGTACACGCTCGGCGGGGAATGAGTCCAAGAGCGAAGGGTAAGGCTTACAAGCGGGTCCTCCTTAAGCTATCGGGAGAGGCTCTGTCGGGAACAGCGCGCCACGGGATTGACTCGGGCGCGCTGACCCATATCTGCGCGGAGGTCAAAAGGGCGACCGCGAAGAAGAATATACAGCTTGCGATCGTTATCGGCGGCGGAAACATCTGGCGCGGCGCACAGGATCGCGGCAGTGCCATCCAACGCGTGACGGCCGACTACATGGGAATGCTCGCGACGATTATCAACGCGTTGGCGCTTCAGGACTCGCTGGAAGGCCTCGGCATCGCGACCCGGGTTCAGACGGCCATTGAGATTCCGAAGTTGTCCGAGGCGTATATCCGCCGACGGGCGATTCGGCATTTGGAAAAAGGGCGTGTGGTTATATTCGCGGCCGGAACCGGTAATCCGTATTTCACCACCGATACCGCCGCCGCCCTTCGCGCGATTGAGATCGAAGCCGACGTTGTCCTTAAGGCGACGAAGGTCGACGGTGTTTACACCGACGACCCGGTGCGCAATAAGAAGGCCAAGCTTCTTAAGAAATTGAAGTATATGGATGCGATCAAGCAGCGTCTGCGCGTGATGGACACGACCGCGATGACTTTGTGTATGGAAAACACCATGCCGCTTGTGGTATTTAATTTAGCGACGCGCGGTAATATCGCAAAGGCCGTTAACGGCGGCCGCGTCGGCACCGTAATCGTAGAATAATTGCTTCTAATAGGGAGAGACACCGATGTCCGAAAAGGCAGCAGCTGAATCATCGATGAAGGAACGAATCGAAAAGCTCAAGGAAGAGCTTATTGGCGTCCGTACGGGACGTGCGAATCCGGGAATGGTTGACCATATTAAGGTTGATTACTACGGCTCCATGGTTCCAATTAAGCAGGTTGCCGCAATTTCCGTTCCCGAGGCGCGTACGTTGGAATTACGCCCGTGGGACGCGAATGCGCTCGACCCGCTCGACAAAGCCCTGCAGAAATCGGATCTCGGTGTTCCCACTCAGAACGATGGAAAAGTTATCCGCCTGAATTTCCCCACTATGACCGAAGACCGCCGCAAGGATCTTGCCAAGCAGGTCGGGAAAATCGGAGAAGAGTACCGTGTTTCGATTCGTTCTGACCGCAAGGATGCGA
>JBFIEP010000523.1:0-2613 GCA_041603335.1 Elusimicrobiota bacterium
ACCTGCGCGACCCGCGCGCTGCCGGTTTGGAGAAGCATCCTGATGTTGCCTTCCGGCAGGAAAGTCTTCGTTTGGCGGAGGACCAGGTGATGGTCGCTCAAAGCGGGTTTTGGCCGTCTGTGAATCTATCGGCCCTTTATCTTTGGCAGGATGGGAATTGGCCCCCGCAGATAAAGACGTGGACATTGGGGTTGGGAGTTAGTCTCCCGGTTTTTTCCGCTCCCCGGACGCATTTTTTATTGGGAGCGGCGAAGAAACGGGTTCTGCAGGAGGAGCAGCGTTTGTTCCTAGCGAAAAATATAACAGAAGACACTTTGGAGGATGCTTATGCCCGCTACCGGTCTTCTCATGATCGGCTCGCAGTGACGACCAGTCTCCTCAATGCGGAGATTGAGAGGGAAGAAACCATGCGGGCTTCGTTCAAAGGCGGGAGATCAAATTATTTTGAGTGGAACTCCGCAGTGGCCCGTCGAAATCAATTGGAATTGACCCAGCTCGATGAAAAGTTCGAAGCGTTTATCGTGCGCGCGGTGTGGATTCGCAGTTTGGGAGTCGGATTGGAGGACGAGCTATGACGAAGAAGCTCGTGGCGGCAGGAGTTTTAGCCGTTGGACTTATTTTCGGGATTGTTCATTTCAAGCGGGCGTCGAATCAAAAAGGGCCTTCCCGAATGGTTCCATTCCCCGTTGTGCGGCAGAGTATCACGGTTTCGGTTAAGGCGAGTGGAACCGTCGAGCCTAAGAATCTAGTCCCGGTACGCGCTCCGATTCATGGACGGGTGGAAGAGCTGTTGCTGAATGTCGGGGAAAATGTCAGTCAGGGGACCCTTCTGGCCAAAATGAGTTCGGCCGATCGAGCGGCAATTTTAGATGAATCGTTAAGTCAGGGAGCCACGACCTACGAGAAGTGGAAGAAATTTTATCGTGCGTCCGTCGTCGTGTCTCCTGTCAGCGGATTGATCATTAATCGGAAAGTCGTTGAAGGTGAGGCGGTGCGTCCCGGAGAAGAACTATTCACAATCGCCGATGAATTGGTCATCGTTGTCCGAGCCGACGAGACCGACGTGACATCGATTAGGAAGAATCAGAAGGCTCATCTCCGATTCGATGCCTACCCGGATGCGCCGTTTTTGGGGGAGGTCGTTTCCGTCGGTCTTCAGGCTGAACGGGTCGAAGGAGTGAGTGTCTACAAGGTTGTCCTCCGGCCGACAAAGCGTCCGGTGGGGTTGAAAACCGGAATGAGTGTTGAGGCTTCGTTTATCGTGGAGCAAAAGGAAAATGTTCTTTCCGTTCCCAGCGCCGCTGTCGGCGGCCGCAGTAGGACCAAGGTTCGAGTCCTCCTTGGGAATTCGCCAAAGGAGAGGCCCGAGTGGCAGGTCGTTACGCTGGGGATATCGGATGGCCGTTTTGTCGAGATCGAATCCGGAGTTAAGGAAGGACAGGCTCTATTGGTCCCGGAGGCTGTTCTCGGGCCGCCGAATACAGGCAGGCAATGAGTGTCCTTTTAGAGGCGAGCAACCTTAAGCGAACCTATCGCATGGGGTCAAGCCGGGTTCGGGCTTTAGATGGAGTCTCGCTTCGCATTGAGGCCGGTGAGTTTGTCTCGATCGTAGGTCCGTCGGGATGCGGAAAGTCCTCGCTCCTTCAGGTTTTAGGCTTGCTGGATCGACCCGATGAAGGGACGTATGCGATTGACGGGCGCGATGTCTTAAACCTTGGGGACCGCGAACTCTCCGAGCTTCGTTCTCATCACCTTGCGTTTATTTTTCAGTTTTTTAATCTCCTGCCTAAAACGGATGCCCAGCGCAACGTGGAGCTCCCGTTGCTGTACCAAGGCCTGCCGTCATCGGTCGCCAAAGAGAGGGCTTTGGAGGCTCTCACGCACGTCGAATTGGAGCAGCGCAAAACGCATGCCCCTGGGGAGTTGTCGGGCGGAGAGCAGCAGCGTGTGGCGATCGCCCGTGCGCTCGCGGCCCGGCCTCGAATTCTTTTTGCTGATGAGCCGACCGGAAATCTAAATTCCGAACAAGCCGAAGAATTTTTGGATCGACTTCTGGAACTCAATCGGCGGGGAATCACTGTTTTGCTTGTCACTCATGACGAACATGTGGCCTCCCGTGCGCCGAGACGAATCCGAATGCTGGACGGGAAAATTTTCTCGGATATGGGGACGGCCACTCCGGCGACCCCCGAGCAAAAGGAAGCCGAGGAGAGGTCGCGGCCCGCGTTGTCTCTTTCACCGAAATTCCAAGAGAATGCCCGATCTGCGGCGGTAAGTCTTCGTGCCAATACGCTCAGGACATGTCTTGCGATGCTCGGCGTGGTCGTCGGCACCGCCTCTTTGATCACCATGATGGCGGTGGGGGCGGGTGCCCGGGCTCAGGCGCGGGAGAGAATAGAGAAGCTTGGTGCAAACCTCCTCATGTTATTGCCCGATAGAGGAAACGGCGATTCCGGATCGGCGGAGCCGACGCGTTTAAGTCTCGATGATGCCGATGCCTTGTCGGCACTGTCAGGGACGGATGTCGGTCTTAATCGCGTGAATCCGGTAATCGTGCTTCCAGGTGCGACCATTGCCAAAGGGGCTGTCTCAACATCAGCGAGAGTTTTAGGG
>JBFIEP010000524.1:0-2601 GCA_041603335.1 Elusimicrobiota bacterium
ATTACGTGCGGCCCAGGATCTGAAGGCGCTTCGAATTACGCGTTGCCCACCGATCCCGAGGCACCCTTTGAAATGCACGTCATCGGTGTTTACGATGGAAGCTTCCCACCCGAACCCGGAAAACGCGGACAGCCTTCTCGTGAAACCGGCGTCCAGGTTGTTGTTTATAAAACTCTCAAGCCGGCGGTACTCGTTTTATCCTCTGCAAAGCCCGTTCGCTGGGAGATGACCATTAACCAGGACGCTCAAGTCGAAATGGTCATTCTCCAAGGGAAATTCGAGGCGAAAATCAGCGGCCTGCCCGCCGGCGTTCCAGTTCTCCGCCGCGACTGGGAAAAAACGTGTGGTTGGGTTTACGGATGGGAGCGGGAATACAATCGACGCGGCGGACACTACAAACGCATGATTCAAAGCCTACGGTGTGCGACCGGACTTCGGGAAAGTTCATTTCAAGGATGCAGGGTCGGCGCCATATTTGAAATTCCTCACGTGAAACAATTTAAAGCGGAGCCCGGACTCGCCTTTCCCACACCATGCCCCTTGGATGTTGAACCTGAATTCCCTCTTGGTTCCCAAGCGTCAGAACGGATTGCGATGCGACCGGCTCCCCCCCGCGCAGTGGACCGTGAGCCCGAACCGCGCAGGCGGAATAGACCCACCCCTAACCTGGACTCCTACGATACCTCCCACTATGCCCCGGGCGCCTTGGGAGACCCCAACGTTCCGGGTATGCGCGATGAGATCAAGGCCTATACAGATGCCCACCGAAACTTCGATGCCGCGGAACCGACTCAATCCCTTCCGCCGAAACGAAGAAATCTTGGAAAACCGGAAGCACTCCCCGCTCCCCAGACCAACGCCGCCCGCAATGAAATTCCCGTACGAGCCCTCGCGATCCTCTTGGAAGGGAATACTTCCCTTCTTACTCATGATGCGATCCCCGATCTTGTTGCCGCGTTAGAACGGGGAGACGAGAAACTCCGCTCCCGTGCCGCAGACGCACTGGGACAAATCCGCCCTCCAGCGAAAAGTGCTGTAAAGCCTTTAATCCGGGCACTCAAGGATACTAGCGACCGGGTACGCTCCAGTGCGGCTCTCGCCCTTGGTAATATCGGACCCGATGCGGAAAAATCCATTCGCTTACTGAAGCGTGCCCTAAAAGACCGGAACGCCGATGTCCGCTACAGTGCACAAACCGCACTCGAACGCATCGGGACCCGCAAAGCCCTCAAAGCGCTCGGGAAACGCCGCCGGCGTTAGTCTTCCAGGTAGGCGTCAAAGGTCTTCTCGAGATCCTCAAGACCTTTCTTCTCAACAGCGAAAGCCGTGTTGTCGGCGAAACAGTCGAGGTGCACAAGCGCGTTAAGACTTGCGTCTTTTTCGACAACGCCGTAGAGGCGCTGACAAAAACTTTTATTGACGGTTCTCATCCCTTCAAGAAGCACGACAAGTCCCTGCATTTCAAAATCCGGCTTCCGGCCTTTACGATGCGCAAAAAACTGTCCCAACATATACATGGAGACAAAGCGGTAAAGGGACTCGGTCAAATTCGCGAACGGCAAATGGGTCCGAACCATCGGCTTTAGCTTTCCAAGAATCGGACAGCCGCTTGTCACCATATAGATTCCGATGAGACTTGAAACGGCTGTCGACATCGCCTGGCGGGATTTATACTGTCGATTCGGCAGCGTCACCTCGACATCGACCTGATCACTGGAAAGCTGGTCTTTAAAATAATCAATCGCGCCGACGAGGGATACCGCAACGGGACAACGCGAGGTTGTGGCTGAATCCAAAGGGCAATTTGCACATTTATTATTATCGAGATAGGTCCAATCGGGGGGAAGGGAGCCGTTCTTCTGGGTAAGATTGAGGGTAACTGGGTCCATATCGATGATGAATGTCTTCTCATCACCGCTTAAAAAATTGAATTTATATTGAATAGAAAAAGTATCGCTCACCGGATCTCCGGGAGGTCGCTCGGCCGCCTCAGATTTCAGGGTAGCAGGATTACTCTTTGCCCGCAAGTCTTCCCCGAGGTCCGCCCGGCCCACACCCCGGGGGGCCTAAATACCAGCGGAAATTGGGAAATTAGTCCCCCCGGCCGTCCATTTCATCCCTGCTAAGCTTCAAGCATGCGCGCCGTTGTTTGTCTACTGTTACTCGCAGGCCCCACCGATGCCCGGAACCTGCGCCTTCCTCCTCTGAAGGCCTTTTCAGCGGTTTCTGTGGGGACACCGCTGTCAGCGCCTTTGTTATCTCAATCCCTGCCGACGGTTTTAAACGCCGCGGCCCCGGAGATGCCCGCTCCTGTTCATTTTAATTACCTAGGCAAGGCCCATAAGGCGATAAAACGCGCGAAGGTTCAAATCCAGGGTTTTAAAAAACGTTGGAGAACCCGTAAACATCTGGAGCGGCTTGAACAATCCCCCCGCTCAGAATCGGAAACTTTTAAATTTGCTGTTGTTGGTGACGCCGAACCCGGCCGCTTTTTTTTCCAACGCTGGCTTTGGGGACAGAAGGGAATCTTCCAACAACACATGGAACGCGTACGGGAAATGCCGGTTGATTTCACAATCCAACTCGGAGATATGGTCAGCC
>JBFIEP010000525.1:0-2588 GCA_041603335.1 Elusimicrobiota bacterium
CGGGTTTTGTGAATTGCGGACGTATGCAATTCGCAAAACATCGCGCACGCAGCGCGAAATTAAACGCAACAAACGCACGGGGTGCCTGGCACTATCGGCATTTTCAGGAACAACTAATTATTTAATTAGGGCTTGCACGTCTTTGAAGTGCGGATGCTTGGCGTCGCCCATCCATTCGAAAAGAGCCATTTCCACACAGGACGGGATCGCGCCCGAGGCGCGCATCTTGATGATGCCGGTCTCCCGGTTTTCAGGGGAACGCGACCCGAGAGCATCTTCAATCAAATGCACCTGATACCCGGCGCCTAGGAGTTGATGGACGGTTTGATTGACGCAAACATGCGCTTCGATACCAACGACGACAACCTGCTTGCGGCCAAGCTCCTTGAGCTTACCGGCCATCCCCGCATCGGCATGACAGCCAAATGCCGTTTTTTCAAGAACTTCCGATTTTAAGGGAAAGGCATCGACCAACGCGGAAACCGTATGCCCGAGTCCCTTCGGATACTGCTCACTGACGATCACGGGGACCCCAAGGATTCCTGCGGCCTCCAGCATGATGCGCGTCTTAGCGACGACGCGTTCATACTCATGAATAACCGGGATGAACTTCTCCTGGATATCGACGACCAGGAGGCAGCTGGATTCGGGACTTAGGAGACGGTCGCTCATGCCGTCATTATAGCGTTTAGTCGGTTAGATCCGGCGGCGGCTCGAAGCGTCGGCGGGTGCGGCTCATACCGGCAACGAGGCCGGCGTCTTCCATCTTACGGTTGTACGCGAAGCGACGGTCGACATCTTTTTCGCCCTTTTGCTTCTTATCGACATGGACATAGAATTCCCCGGACAAATCCAGGGGATCAACCAACTGGACGAACACCTTCAAAATTGAATCGTACGCCAGGTCCGACTTAGCCTCACCGCCGAGCACCTTCGCAAACAACGCCGCGCGATCGTTCACATTTTCAGCGGAACGCACGCGCGCGAGATCGCGAAGAATATTGGAAGCTTCCTTGGCGACCCAATAAACATCCTGACGGTCGTTGCGATCGTCATTATTGAACATGGACCCGCCAATTGCCTTCACAACCTTATTCGCGCTGTACTTAATCTTGTTGTCGTCGCCGATGGTGCCCTGACGGATCAATTCCATCATGATCTTCTGATCGTCGCCGGAAAGCGTATTGGCGTAGGCCTTCAGCACTTTATCCGCCGGCGCGAACACGATATCGCGCACAGCCTTGGCGCCAAACGCCAAACTGAATGTCATAACTCCGCGTTTATAATCCTTATAAACCTTCTTATCCTCAAAACGACTTCCCGCACTCCGACGACCGCCCGTTTTCATCCGGCGGCGCATCTTCGAAATACCGTCCTCAGGAAAAAGCTCTTCGACCGGCAAACGGGTCCGCGAATTCGTCCCCTCTCCCGCGGCACCCGCGTACTTCATGACATCATCGGCTTTTTGAACCATACGCTTGGCCGTTCGCGCGCTGTGACGCAAAAATCCTTCGTGATGGACATACACCGCGACGGGGTCGCTCTCCGCTCCGGTCGCATCCTTAAAAGTAAAAACTTGAGCCGCCTTCTGCTCGCGGTGCTTTATCATCTGACCGAAAAACGGAATGTCAAACCACGCGGTTTCATCGCCGTCGTTAACCCGATGGACCCGGACCTCGGTTCCCTCGTCATCGGCTATCACATAGCGGTCTTGGTCGACGCCGTCGTTCGAGCGGTAATCCACGAGGAACGGAAGCATGAAGCGGAAACTATCATTATCGCGCTTGTATTCATCCATCCCGGCAAAATTAACCTCTTCACCAACCGTCTCGCCGTATTTCTTGGAGAGATCGTCCAGCTTCTGACGCGCCTTTCGTTCATCGCGAAGAATTTTGACGCTGTTAGACACCATGCGGCGCAGTACGCTCAGGGTATGAAGATCCCCGCGCAGCACGTGCATGAGTTTTTCCATTTGCGCATCGTCGCGCGGATCCAAGATGAATTCCAGCAGCAATCTATTTCCGTCCCGCTTTTGATTGGTCAACCCCAGATTCGCGGCGGTGTAGTGGTTGAGTTCGCGTGCGATTTGCTTATCAATAAGCTTAACAAGCTGCTTTACAAGAAAAATCTCAACTGACGGAAGTCCGAACGCGATCGCGGGGATGGTTCCAACGACATTCCCGCCTTTTGTAATGATCTTCGCCTGCTCAAGGCGAAGCCGGAAGCGGAGTTTGTCTTCAGACATTCTGTAGAGAGATACCGTCGCAGAGCCTTCCTTGTCTCGACCGAACTCGATGGAAACCGGGACATCCTCATGCGTATAGCCGGCGCCGATACCCAATCCCATACGCAGAAAGATCGGCATCTTCCATACTTCCCCAATCGCCATTGCCTGAACGCGCTTGGTCTTGGCAGGGAGAATCGTTTTGAAGTCCCATACCTTGAGCAGTGTTCCGAGCTCGTCGCAGGATTTCTTCCCGGAAAGCGGCCGTACAACAACCGACTCGCCCCACCACCGGGCGCCGAATCGCAAATTAATCGGAACATTATCGGTTACTTCGAGCAGGCGCTCCGAGTGATTCAGGGAC
>JBFIEP010000526.1:0-2587 GCA_041603335.1 Elusimicrobiota bacterium
CATCCGGCATTTGAACGCTTCCGGCAATTGATAGAGCTGTTTCCGGGACTGGTTGTCCCGCTGGAGCTCCGGGAAGAGCGCGGGCTCTTCGGAAAGAAATCTAAAATCGCCGCGATGATGCGCCGGCTTAAAACGTTGGCGAGAGGCGGGGAGGTCGGTTGGTATGCCCGCGGCCTGATCGTGAGTATGACCCAGAGCGCGCAGGATATCGAGGAAGCCGCTGATCTTGCCGAGTCGATCTTCGGCGGACCCGATTTGCCGACGGTTCCTCTTTTTGAAATGCCGGACGATCTCCCTCGCGCTCCTGAAATTCTAGACGAGGCCATTAAGCTGAAATCGTTTAAACGCTCTGTTCGTGCCCGCCGTAAACGGGTCGAGGTTATGCTGGGGTATTCAGATACCTCCAAGCGGATGGGGAGTTTTCCGAGTCGTCTTGCGATTCGAGACGCAATGGATGGAATCGGGCGGTGGAGTCAAAGGCGGGGTGTCGATGTTGTGTATTTCCATGGTTCCGGCGGAAGCGAGGGGCGCGGAGGCGGCTCTATTCAAGAGCAAGCGGCGACCTGGCCCAAAGACGCGCTTGAAACCCTGAAAATTACGATCCAAGGGGAAATGGTTGAGCGTCTTTTTTCGACTCCGGAAATTTTGAGGTCTCAAGTCGAAAAAATCGCTTCGGTTCAATTTAACCCCCCGTCGCGCGCGCGTGTTAGTTCCTTTACGCGGGCGATTGCCGCCGATGCCCGGAAAGGATACGAGGCGTTGGTCGCTGATCCTGCCTTGTATGATCTCGTTTCAGCAGCGACGCCGTATACGCGTTTGGGTTCGTTAACCATTGGTTCCCGTCCCTCCAAGCGTGCCGGAGCCGGCCCCTCGGGACTTGAGAGTCTGCGGGCGATTCCTTGGGTCCTTTGTTGGACTCAAACAAGGTTGTTGCTGCCCGTCTGGTATGGCTTGGGGTCTGCGTGGCAAAAGGAAATGAAGAGGCCTGGTGCGGCCCGGCGTTTGGCGCGTGCGAAGAAGGAAGACCCTTTGCTTCGGGGATTTGTCCGTCAGTTGGGGTTTGCTCTGGCGAAGACAGCCCCTAATGTTTGGGGGGAATACGCCGGGCGGCTCGCGCCCGCTTCATCCGCGAAATTAATTTTAGAAATTGATCGGGAACGGCGCTCCGCGCTTAAGTTGGCGGGGGTCTTATTGGCTGATCGAGATTGGCTCGCCGAGAGTATCCGCCTCCGCGCCCCGATGATCCATCCGCTCAACCTTCTTCAGATAGAATTATTGGAATCGGGGCGGGACTCCGCCGCCGCGCGGGTGTTGTTCCGTGAGACAGTTACCGGCATTAGTGCCGGGATGCTGACCACCGGCTAAGGAAGACAGTTTTTATGGACGAATACGACCACCCGGATATTCATGTTCGAATGCTGGACGACCGCATTCGGACCGAGGCGTTCGAGAAAGCGATTGCCTCAACGGTGCGCAAGGGCGATGTCGTCGCTGATGTGGGCTGCGGCACAGGGATCCTCTCGCTGCTGGCGTGCCGGGCAGGAGCCTCGCGCGTATACGCGATTGATCGGTCTCAGACGATCAGCCAAGCCCGCGCCATCGCCGAAGCAAATGGGTTCGGTGACCGGATCACATTTATCAGTGGAGATGCCTTTAGCGTTGAACTCCCGGAAAAGGTAGACGGGATCGTCTCGGAGTGGCTTGGAAACGGCGGGCTGGAAGAGGGAATGCTGGCTCCTGTTCTCTCCATTCGGGATCGGTTTCTCAAGGCCGGCGGATGGATGATCCCAAAATCAATCACCCTATTTGCGGCTCCGGTTGAAAGTAAGAGGGCTTACCATTGGGTCGACTATTTCAATAAGGATGTCTACGGATTCGATTATCGATTGCTGCGCACCCGAGCCGCTAACGAATTGCATTTCCAGAACTTCGCAAAAGAAGAACTCCTCGCACCGCCGGTCGCTTTGGCCTCCATGCATATCGCGAGTATCCAGTCTCCCGACGTAGACTGCAGCGTCTCTTTTAAGATCTCCCGGGACGGTGATCTCCATGGGATGGCCGGGTGGTTTACCAGTGAAATCGGCAGCGGGGTTCCTATGTCGACAGCACCCGGATGGCCCCAGACTCATTGGTCTCACGTCTTTTATCCTGTCGAACACGCCATGATGGTCTCGGAGGGGGAAAAGATTCACTACCGCCTCGCGACGAAGACGACTCGTGATGGAATATTCTGGCGCTGGGGCGTAAGCCTCGACGGAAGCATGGCTGATGTTTCCACAGAAGACCTCTTCTCGAACAGCCCCGACTAAGTCTTTAATCGGTGCTTTTCCCGGGGAAAGTAAAAAACCCCGCATTTAGCGGGGCTTTTTATTTTGAAAAGCTGGCGGACCTGATCGCACTGCCTCCCTTTAACCCAGCGGACGCCAGCCCGCGCTCCGTCTGGAGCGCAGAGTTTCGCAACTTTTTTCAAATCGTGAAGGGAACCTATTCCGGACTCGAACCGTATTAATATCAGGGTCTGCGGGGTGGTCTAATTGGTAAGACGCTCAACCGTCAATTGATGAGATGCGGGTTCGAATCCCGCCCC
>JBFIEP010000527.1:0-2534 GCA_041603335.1 Elusimicrobiota bacterium
CTTCCAGCCGTTGCCCGCCGCGCTTTAACCTTGGTGGCGGTCTTTTTGCGCTTCGTCTTCAACTCGGTCTTCCCGTCGACGACGTGCTTCCCCGGGACATTCTTTAGAATCTTGTTCCAATAACTTTTGGCTTCTTTGACAAGTCCGTTGAGTTCCTTGGTGTCGACTTTCTTGAGCTTCTTGTAGCGAGTTGCCACGGAATCGACGACTTCATGGTATTTCTTTTCGTTGAGTTCACGGAGCCTCTCGAGGTTATCGAGAATTTCTCCACGGGCTTTAAGGGTCCAGCCCCGAACCTTTTCGCGATTCTTTGCGCCTTCTTTTCCGTAGAGAAAATGGGCTCCGGCAGCCAATGCCGCAAGTCCGACTCCCGCGCCGACAACTTTTTTCTTGGTCATCACTTCCCCCCTTCGATTAAGATCAATTTATCCTAGCAAATGGTTAATTAAGCGCTTGCAGTTTGATTTCCGTAACAAGTTCTTTTTTTCCGCGAAGGATTTTTATTTTAACGGTATCCCCAACGGCGTGAGTATCCAGCGCCTTGTAGAGATCATTAAGGGTTTTAACGGAGTCGCCTTCCACCCCCACAATGACATCTCCCAGTTCGGGTCTCCCCCGCGCACCGCGGCTGGTTCCCCGGAGCCCGGCCTTGGCTCCCGCACTTCCCTTCGGGACGTTCAGTACCAAAACTCCACGTACACCGACCTGGCGGGCTAGTGTATCCTCGGCAATATTTACGCCGAGTCCCGCACGTATCCTCTCTCCGTACTTAATCAGTTGCGGGACTATCCGTCGAACTGTATCAACGGGAACAGCGAATCCGACTCCGGCGAAAGCCCCCGAGGGACTGTAAATCTGGGTATTAACCCCGATGAGTCGGCCGGAGGAATCCAACAAGGGTCCTCCGGAGTTCCCGGGATTGATGGCCGCATCGGTTTGAATCACGCCGGTGATCGGGTGGCGTGTAAGCGATGTGATTTCCCGGCCGAGCGCACTGATGACTCCTTTCGTTAGGGTTTGATCGAGTCCAAAAGGATTTCCGATGGCAATGACATCTTGACCGACTTGGAGATCGTGTGAGGTTCCAACCGCCAGGGCTTTCAATAATTCTTTCGGCGCGTCTATCTTCAGAACCGCAAGATCTTTATCTGCGGCGATGCCGACAAGCTTCGCCCCCCAGGTCGTATGATCGGCGAGTGTAATTTCTGCACGGTTGGCATTTTGAATGACGTGTAGATTGGTAACGATGTGCCCGTCTTCGTCCCAGACAAATCCGGAACCGGCGCCTTGGGGCATCTCCTGGACGTTGGAGCTCCAGAAATCACGCCGCTGAACGATGCTTGTGATAAAAACGACTGAGGGAGCGGCCTTTT
This sequence comes from Elusimicrobiota bacterium, assembly GCA_041603335.1. Classification (GTDB taxonomy): domain Bacteria; phylum Elusimicrobiota; class Elusimicrobia; order UBA1565; family UBA1565; genus UBA1565. Next base: position 1,374 of record JBFIEP010000527.1, read on the forward strand.
TAAAAAGTGCGATCGTCCCGCTTTCCTGCAGCGATGCAACAGGTTCGGGTGCGGCCGGCTTCTCCGCCGGGGCGAAAATTATTCCTTGATCGGGGGAAGGCTTTGAGGGCGTAAGAAATTGAAGTCCTGCCATCGCGAGCACAGCCCCAAGCGCTACTAGAGCCACATTCTGTTTCATTGATACGGATTATAGGAGATTTCCCTATCAGGAGACAGTTAGACTGTATTTAAGAGCTTGAGAATTTGCTTGTGCTGGGATTTAAACGAAGGGTCGCTGCGCCCCTCTTTCTCCATAATTTCCAAGGCTTCTTGATAGAGCCGTTTGGCATCTTCGGGATGTTTATCGGATTGGGCTGATGCGGCTTCATCCAATCGATTGCTAAGACGGATTCGATAAGACGCCGTCGTTACCCGTCTATCCAGAATCTCAATTGATCGACTATCACCGCAGCGTTGTCGATATTCCGAAAGTTTGATTCGGAAGACCTCAAGCCGTTTAATTTTCCCCCTTAAATCCGGGACAGTGCCCAGAGATTCCAGGGTTTGGGCCGCTTCCTCGCGAGCGGTTTTCAAAATTAAGGCGTCCCGTTCGGCGGTCGTACGGTCCAATCTTAGCCGCGCGGCTTCCACAGGTGTTTTAAACCCCTTGTTCTCGTAATCGGCGAGAACGCGAAGTTCCGATACCGCGATGTCGAGTTTTGCAATTTTGGACTGGGGATTCAGGGTTGATGCTGCTTCTTGGGCCGCCGTGTCAGCGATCTGGGCGCGTTGCCGCATTTCACTACCGGCAAGATGCGAACAATTACGGCAAAGCCCGTCAGGGCTGGTCCAAAACAGCCACCCCGAACAACCGCACAGCTTACAATCAGCACCCACACTCTAAGTTTAGAGGAGAAAATCTTCTAAATCTACGTGACTTTAGTCCTATTTCTACGTACCTTCTTCGTACCAAGTACCGCATTATTGTGTAATTTCCCTGGGGAAATAACTCAATAATGCGGTACTTGGTATGAAATTTACTTTTGGTTGTAGGCGCGGTGGTATTCTCGGGCGCGGTCAGTGGCCCACTTTGCGTATTTCTGGTAGAAGCGCGAGTGGGAGGGTTTGGATAACATTCTTAAATCCTGGTCGATAATAGCCAGAGTTGCTTGGGTCATCAGG
>JBFIEP010000528.1:0-2578 GCA_041603335.1 Elusimicrobiota bacterium
CACGGAAAGCCGCAATTCGGGCGCTACCTCTCGAGCCCGAAGCAGCAAATCCCGATGGCCAAAGAAATCAAGCACCGACACCCGGTCGCGCACAGCGCAAGCGGCAACACGCTTCCCTGTAACTTCGGCGAGACGCAAAGAATCTTCATGAAGATCAAGAAATAGAACCGCATCCGACCAGTCTTCTAAGAATTCCAACGCTTCGTTTAAATGGGGGATACGGTACTTCCCGAATACTTTCCTTTCCTCCAATTCCTTCCATGTGAGGCGATTAACAGGACCCGCAATTCCTGTCAATCTGCCCCCATCATCATCATGAAAAAGAAACGGTTCCCCATCGGCGCTCAAACGCACATCCAATTCAACACCATCGGCACCCTCATCACGAACGCGGGCGAGGGCCTCTAGCGTGTTCTCGGCGGAAGTGAGAGCTCCACCCCGATGCGCAAGAAGGCGGATTCCGTTTATCGGCATAGCTTCCCAGGATTCAAAAGTTGATTCGGATCCCGTTTTTTTCGGGCGATGAGAATTCCCTCAAGTCCCGATCCGGGCCTTCCTTTTTCCAGCCACGGCAACTTCGCAAGACCAAACCCATGATGATGATTAACCGATCCTCCAACGGAGATACAAGCATCCATGGCATCACTCCAGGCTCGGGCGTGGAGCGCGGAATTTCCATAGCCTGCAAACGTGACATAAAGACATGCGCCAGTATCATCAAAATGAGAGTAATGACTAAAAGCGAACGCGCTCGGAGAAATTGCCTCCCGAACCTCTCGCTCAAGCTCAGCAAGTTTATCCCACGGGGCCCAAAGATCAACCGTGTCGGCAAAACAGCCGTTCGCGAAAACTTCCTGCAACCGATCACGACTCCAGTGATAACGGCGGCCCCACCAACGCTCGGCAGGACCCGGACCGAGAGCAATCGCCTCCGGTGGTGCCGGAGGAGGACCCGCCATCTCACCATTTTCTTCCTCGTAGACAAGCACCGCACACCATTGTTTTCCAACAAGCGGTCTCAAGGCCTGAACCCAACTATTATGCCGCATCAGAAATGCCTCAATACGCGGCTTAAGAGCGGCTCCCAGCGCAGATCCGCCGTCCCCCTTTTTTTTCAATCCCGTAAGAATCGTGTCCACCGGTCCGTAAAGCCTTAAGACCGAAGGCTTCACTTCCTGCGCCATAATATCACGGGCAAATCCAACGGCGGATTTCGCATCGGGAAGCGAGTAGGCAGCGAAGCGGCGGCGATGGGGGTTGGGGCGAATATCAAGTGTGGCGGTTGTCAAAATACCAAGTGTTCCCTCAGCACCGAAATGCAGAGCGGGAGACTCCACACGAGTGGAACCATCCGGCAAGAGCGAACGAACCGAAGAGGTTTGCTCGCGGATACCCCCGTAGCGTGTCGACAACTGTCCGTAAGAGTCGTGCGCGATCCAGCCTCCAACAGTTGAAATAGCCATCGAAGCCGGAAAATGCTTTAGCGACCAACCCATCGTATTGAGCCTTTCTTCCAACTCCGAGCCGAGCCAGCCAGCTCCCACATCGACCGTGGGTTTTTCCATATCCCCGTTGAGTTCGAAACGGCGGTCGAGCAAGGATGTATCCAGAACAAGACAGCCGCTCTTACTGGGGATCGCGCCCCCCACGACGCTCGATCCCGCGCCCCGCGGCACTACCGAAATCCCTCTTGCATGACACCAAGCCAAAACACCCGCAGCCGTCTCTTCATTCTCGGGGACAGCCACAGCCGCCGGAGCATGCGCGGCGCTCTCTTCGGAAGTCCAGCCCAATGCTTGGGGCCAGCAGTCCCGGGACCATCCCTGGCGTGCCTTATCCTGAATAAGCCGACTCGGCTTTAATAAATTAGCTAAATCGTTGAATTCAATAGTCATAAACGATATGTCTCTCGAAATAACGCCAAACCTTCTCTGCGTTCACCGATCAACTTTCGATAAAAATGACGGAGGAACGCGTGTCCCAGCAATCCCGCAGAAATCGGCAGCGAAAATCCGCGACCACGTTTACCAGCCCATCGCAACGATGCAGGAAGTTCGTTAGAAAATCCATCATTCCCATCCTCGGACGAAACGGAGGACTTGCGACCGAGCTTTTCCAATACTTGTGAAATCGCCGCCTTAGCCATTGGCCGAAACGAAGTCAGCTTCCCTCCCGTCACGGATAGAAAGTTCTCGGTCCCTTCCCCAGCATGGTCGGTCACGACGAAATCGCGGGAAAAAAGTGCGGCAGGGCCCCTTTGGTGAAACAACGGTCGAAGGCCGGCCACTGTTCCCTCCGTCTTCGCCCGAAGACCGGGTAGAATTGTCCGAAGCGAATTTTCGATCGCGTCCTGCTGCTCAGCGGTAACCGAAACATCGTCGGCTCCAAGAGTATGAGCGTCGTCCGTGGGACCCACCCAAGCCCCCCCTGGACGGGGATAGAGGCCAATAGTGCGCCCTCCGGGTCCGGGGAAAATAAGTCCGTGGCGGGGGACGGGTCCCGACAGAACCAGGTGCACGCCCTTCCTTAAGGTGAGACGCACTCCCCCGCAGTCAGCCATATTCGATAGTTCTTCCGC
>JBFIEP010000529.1:0-2571 GCA_041603335.1 Elusimicrobiota bacterium
AGCAAGGGAAGCTCCGTGCATCCAAGGATCGCCCCTTCCGCTCCCTGCTCGGCTAGTCGGTCGATAATCGCATGGAGTGCATCCCGGGACTGGTCCTGAATCTTCCCAAGCGTCAATTCGTCAAAAATAATGCGATGCACCGTCTCACGGTCATCAAGTTCCGGCGTCACGACACGAATACGATGCCGGTCTTCAAGTCGGCCCCGGTAAAAGTCCTGCTCCATCGTAAACAGGGTCCCGAGTAATCCGACTTTCTTCATGCCCACGGTTTTAATCCGTTCGGCGACGCAATCGGCGATATGAAGAACGGGCAAATGGGTCCGCTCTACCAGTCCCTCGAAGACGCGATGCATCGTATTGGTCGCAATCACGATAAAATCAGCACCGGCCCGCTCGAGACGTTTCGTCTCTTCTACCAGAATATCCCGCATTCCGTTCCAGTCATCGTCCTGCTGCATCGCCTCGATCGGGGCAAAATCGACGCTATTGAGAAGAATCCGCGCGGAATGATGCCCGCCCAAACGTTCTTGGACGATGCGATTAATCGTTTGATAATAAGGGACTGTCGATTCCCAGCTCATTCCGCCAATCAGGCCTATTGTCTTCACGAATTCAGGATATCCAATCCGGATATGCTGTAACAAGCCCGAAACCCCATAGGGGGGTCCCTCCTTTACACTAATAGAGTCATGAATCGCGGGTTTCCAATACTCCTCGCGGCGCTTTTATGTGTGTCCGGTTGCAGTGGGACGCAAAAAGCTGCTGTTAAATCAGAACCATCCCCTCCACCGGGGTATGCGGCTGAGGCGGAAAAACCCGTTGTCATACCGCAATCCAAACTGGAACCCCAAAATCCCGAGCCGGTAAATTCGGTCCCGCTTCCCGAGTACCTGTTGAAGCAAAACCGATATTCACAATCGATTGCCGCATTTAAACACGAAAACTTTGCGTCCGAAACCCCGCCTGATCCCGAACAAAAATTCCGTTATCTACGCCTCGCTAAATTGATGGAGCGCATTGGGTTATCCGAAGTACCATCCCGTGAAGCAGAATTACGCAAAGGCTCACCGGCGGCTAAACTCGCCAACAAATCGATCAAGGCCTTTCTTGAAGAACGCGACCGCCATGCCGTTCTTTATGCCGCCGCCGCACAAGGAACCGATCCGGACAATTCCGTTTACAGTCAAATCCTTCAAGCCCTTGAGGCCTGGACCGGACGTGCTGTAGAGGCAGGCGAACGTCAGGAGCCTAAACAAGTGGCGTCCTATAAACTCCGAAGGGCAACGGCGCTCTTTAATGCCAAACGTTTTGAAGACGGGGCGGAGCAATGCCTTGAAGCACTCCTCCTTAATCCGCGCGACGCCTCCATTCACGAACGATTGGGCTCGATGTATTACGCCATGGGTGCCCGTGATCTCGCGATTGATTCGTGGAGAGAATCGCTTCGATTGAATCCCGGAAACGGTCCTCTCAAGGATTTCATGGCCCGGCTTGAATCCGACGGCCCAAAAACGAGGACTCCTTGATGCGCCGCTTCCTGATCGCGTTCACAATCGCCTTTATCGCAGGACGTGCCGCTGCGTCTTTCCCCCTCGAAGAACAACGCGTTGCCGCCGCGATGCAGGCCAGACTTCAGGATTCTCTCGATAGGGTTTTCGGGATCGGCCATTCAGCCGCCGCAATTTCCGTGGATTTAAAGACAGACCCGCGCGTCGCACGGAGAATCGACGAAGCTCTCGGAAGCGCAAAAATCGGACCCAGCGGTCGTTATGAGTGGACGTGGGGCACGCAAGGCTCAACCTCTCAGAAACGCTACGTTCTCCCGGGACTTCCGGATACTTCTATTCCGAAGGTTCGAGAAGGAGGGCTCTCAATCGGTTCGGCTGCGGCCCTAGCGAAAAGAACGGCTCGCCTATCTGTGACAGTCGTTCTTGATGAAACGCTTCCCCCTGACGCAGACAATCGTGCCGCGGAACTGGTTGCCCGCACCGTTGAACTCAATGAGGCGCGCGGGGACTTACTCGAAGTTACGCGTGCCCCCATGCCGCAACCGGCACCTCCTCCACCGCCGGGACCGGTGAGCGCTCTGTTCTTGTGGTGCTGTCTCCTTGTTTTCGTCATCGCATGCGCGGCCGTCGTTTGGATGGGGGATCGCTGGTTACGGCGCCCCACATTACCGCCGCCCGCCGAACCCAAACCCCTCCCGGCACCGCCGCCGCCGCGTGAGCCTCCGCCGCCGCTACCGGATGATGTCCTGTCACGGGTCCGCGCGCCCTTTCAAATACGAAGTACCGATGCCTCAAAACTATTTTTCCTCCTTCGAAAGGAAAGTTCTGAAGATATTGCGCTGGTGCTCCCTCACCTCATGCCCGATACACGAAAGGCCTTGCTTGCCTATTTCTCGGAAGACGAGGCGGCACGGGCCATTGAAGCCAGCACCCGTTTTCGTGTCGTGGACCCTGAGCTCATCGTCCTTCTTAAAGCAGAACTCGAACGCCGCGTCTCGTCTCTACACGGCGGACCGGAAATTGCCGCAGGACTTCTTGATGACGCGACGCCCGAAGATCGCAC
>JBFIEP010000530.1:0-2570 GCA_041603335.1 Elusimicrobiota bacterium
GCCCTATCGATATTCGGGGACCATTCCGATGTCATGGCCGTCCGCCAAACCGGATGCGCGATGCTGGCATCGGGTTCTGTTCAGGAAGCCCATGACCTTGCCTTGGTCGCTCACGCGGCATCGCTGCAAACACGTCTTCCCTTTCTTCATTTCTTTGACGGGTTTAGAACCTCCCATGAAATTAAGCGCATTGAATTGCTCGATGACGCTGACATGCGCGCGTTGATAGATCCCGATGCCTTGCGGGCGCACCGCCATCGGGGACTTGATCCCGAACATCCGACGATGAGGGGAACGGCTCAAAATCCCGACGTTTTCTTCCAGGCGCGGGAATCTGCAAATCTGCACTACGAAGAAACTCCCGCTCTCGTTCAAGCGGCGATGGATAAGCTTGGGAAAAGAACCGGCCGGCGTTATCGATTGTTCGACTATATCGGCGCTCCCGACGCCGAGCGGGTGATCGTTCTGATGGGTTCCGGCTGCGGTGCAGTCGAAGAGGCGGTTAAGGCGCTGCGGTCCCGGGGGGAAAAGGTCGGAATTCTTAAGGTCCGTCTCTATCGTCCCTTTTCCATCGAGGCATTCAAGGACGCGATTCCGGCGAGCGCCGGACGCGTCGCGGTCCTTGATCGGACGAAGGAACCCGGTGCTCCCGGCGAACCGCTTTATCTTGACGTTTTCGCCGCGCTGGGAAGAACCACCGAAGTTTTTGGGGGGAGATACGGGTTATCATCGAAGGAATTTACTCCTGCCATGGCGGCGGCGGTCTTTGATGAACTCAAAAAAGAAACCCCGAAAAACGGTTTCACGATCGGAATCAAGGATGATGTCACCAATACCTCTCTTGAATGGGACCCGGAGTTCGTGACCGAGGACCCCAAAACAACCTGCGCCGTGTTTTACGGCCTAGGTTCCGACGGTACGGTCAGCGCAAATAAAAATTCGATTAAAATCATCGCCGAGGAAACAGGACTTCACGTCCAAGGGTATTTCGTTTACGATTCAAAAAAATCGGGATCGCGAACCGTTTCCCATCTTCGTTTCGGTCCGAACCCGATTGAGTCCGCCTATCTCATTGGGAAGGCGGATTTCCTGGCTTGCCATCAGGAATCTTTTTTCGGGGAGTCGGATCTGCTGGAGAACGCCGCTTTGGGAGGCACCCTCCTGCTCAATACCACCGCGTCGCCGGAAGACGCCTTTAAACGTCTCCCCCGGAGCAGCCAAAAGCAGCTGCGCGATTTGAAAATGAAGTTTTACGTGGTGGATGCTTACGCGGTAGCGCGCGAAGCCGGACTCGGGCGGCGCATTAACACCGTTATGCAGTCCTGCTTCTTTCATCTGACGAATCTTTTGCCGGATTGGAAATCGAAAGTTAAGACCGCCATCAAAAAATCCTATTCCCGGGCCGGGAAGGAAGTTTTAGACCGCAATTTCCGGGCGGTCGACGTCTCTATCGAGCATCTGCGTAAAGCGAAGATTCCGCGTTCTGTCGCGACCGCGCGGATTCTAACCCCGCCGGTCCCCGCTGAAGCGCCGATGTTCGTTCAGGAGGTCACGGGACCGATCCTTGCCGGGAAGGGAGATTCCCTTCCGGTCAGTGCGATGCCTATCGACGGGACGTACCCAACGGGAACCACACGGTGGGAGAAGCGCGGAATCGCCGTGGATATTCCTATTTGGGATGAGCGTTGGTGCATCCAGTGCAATAAATGCGCGATGGTGTGTCCGCACGCCGCGATTCGCGTCAAAGCGTATCCCGAGACGGCGCTGAAGGGAGCCCCTCAGGGATTTAAGAACGTTGATTGGAAGGGACGGGACCCTCTTTCGGGATCGAAGTATACCGTCCAGGTCGCTCCTGAGGACTGCACAGGGTGCAATCTTTGCGTTGAAGTTTGTCCTGCCAAGAATAAAGAAGAAACAAAATACAAAGCCATCAACATGAAGCCGTTTGAGATGCATCGGGACGAGGAAAAGAAAAACTGGTCTTTCTTCGACGAGCAGATCCCCGATCCCCCACCCGGCACGGTCGATGTGTCCACTGTGAAGGGATCCCAGTTGAAACGGCCTCTCTTCGAATTTTCCGGAGCCTGTGCCGGCTGCGGGGAAACCCCCTATCTTAAGCTGGCCACCCAGCTGTTCGGAGATCGAATGGCGGTTGCTAACGCGACGGGGTGTTCCTCCATCTACGGCGGTAATTTACCGACAACGCCATGGACCTCGGGGCCCGGCGGGCAGGGACCGGCATGGTCTAATTCTTTATTTGAAGATAATGCCGAGTTCGGTCTTGGCTATCGGGTGGCGTTCGATGCTAAGCGCGATTTGGCAGCGAAGCTGTTGACCCGGCATGGACAGAAGTTGGGATTGCCGAATTCGCTGATCCAGGACATTTTAGAAGCGGATCAGACCAATGATTCCCAAATCGCGCTCCAACGCAAGCGGATTAAGACGCTTAAGCGGCGCCTTAAGAAAGCGGAGGGGCGTGCGGCCAAGGATCTCGTCGGGCTTGCCGATGCTTTAATCCATAAGAGTATTTGGATTGTAGGCGGCGATGGTTGGGCCTACGACATCGGCTA
>JBFIEP010000531.1:0-2544 GCA_041603335.1 Elusimicrobiota bacterium
CCGGATGCTTGAGGGCGGCCACGGTGCGGGCTTCCTTTAAGAAGCGATGACGTTCGCGCGGCACCCCCGCGATCTCTGGAATCAGTTTTTTAATCGCGACGCGGCGCTCGAGTGCGCGGTCGACGGCTTCCCAGACCTCGCCCATGCCGCCTTGGCCGAGTTTTCGAACAATATCGAATCCGGCGATACCGTTGGAAGTGGAACGGGTGACGGCGGTATCACCGCGGCGGCGGAATAAAACCATGCTCATGAGACCAAGGCCGAGTAGGCCTGCAGCCGCGTAAAAGAGATTTTTGGAGTTCCTGCCATTTGTCGGGGCATTGGTTGCCGCAGAGAGTTTTTCCGTTTCCCGCATCGCTTGGCGGAATAAATCCTGAAACGCAGGGTCTAAATTGCTCGCCGTGCGGAGGTCCTCCAACTCCTTGTCGTGGTGCTTTGTCTTGTGCCAAAGGCGCGCGCGCGTCGCGAACGCATCGGCGCTTTGCGGCTTTAGTTCGAGGGCCGCGGTAATATCGATCATGGCGGCTTCCGGTTGATGGATATCGGTGAGGGCCTTTGCGCGGACAAGATACGCCCAATGATCCCTGGGGTCGAGTTGTAGGGCGCGATTGGCATCATGCACGGCTTGTTCGTGTTGATCGTTTTGTTGAAACGCCATCGCGCGCAATCGCCAGGCCGCGCCGTTTTTCGGATCGCGGCGGATGGCTTCGGTGAATTTCGCGATGGCCTTCTTTGCATTTCCCCGGCGTAGGGATTTGAGGCCTGCGTTTGCTGCGGCCATGCCACTTTGGGAAATGCCGCGCTGCGCGGTTTGCGGGGTTGGTTGTTGGACGTGTCCCCGGCCCATCATGGCGGGGTTTACCATCCCGGCCATTTGAACGCCTTGGTATTTGCGGCTGTCGAGCGTAAATCCGGGGCCGATATCTCCGGAGGCATCTCCTTTTTGGAGGGTGCCGAGGAGTTCGCTGCGGCGGCGGTTTATTTCTTTTTGGGCCATGTCGGAGGCTTTGCGTTTAAATAGTTTTTCGAGGTTTTGGAGGCCCTCGTGTTCCGGGGCGACTATGCGGCCCCGTTCGATCACCTCGATGGCTTCGTCGCGTTGGCCGGCTTTACCTTTGACCCAGGCATTGAGCCAGTAGGCCGTGGAATTATCCGGCTGCTCTATGAGGAAAGTTTCCGTTGTGAGAAGGGCACCTTCCAAATCTTCCATCATGAGTTGTTCTTTTGCGAGTTGGACTGTGCCTACATCTTCAATCTTAATGGGGGGAAGGGTGATTTGGCCGAGTTCAGCCGGTTCGAGCTCGGAGGGCTTGAGGGTAGGAGTGAGTAAACCGTCTAGGTTGCTGTGTAGAAGGGTGGTGGAAGCGTCTGTATCTGCGGGATTGCCGTGTTGGCCGGGTTTAGGAGTTCTGATGGTCCCTTCACCATCGATCACCACTACTTTGTTCTTATCGGTCTTTGGTCCCTCTACTGGAATGTGTTGTCCGTCATGAGAATACTGACCAACGGGGGCAAAAGAATCTGTTTCCTTAAGGGAAGCGGGGTTGGTGTGTGTTCCAGAAACACCTCCAAGGTTAGTGTCTAAAAATTGTCCTGCGGCCGCTGCCTGCATGCATTTGCCGGCAGAATTTTCAAACTTCCCTGGACCGCAGTCTTTCGCGAAAACAGGGTTTCCGGCCGCGCCCATCAAGACAAACAAGGACGCGAAAAGGCCACCACGCAGGAATGTGTGAGGAGAAGGGGTTTTCATCGGGCTATCTGAAGGATAACCCCCTTTTGAAGGAAATCAAGACCCAGCGTATTTCGCAGAATCAAAGGGCCCAAGGTCGTCTAGGCCAAAAAATGAGTCTTGAGGGGTACTACTGCCTCAGGAGGATTTTTCCGATTTCGGAGATAATTGAGATGTTAGTTTTGGAAAAAAAAGAGAATCCTTATATTTTTTACTCAAGGTGGAACGTCCCTATGGCCGTAAAATACACTCATACCATTGTTATTTCAGCCTATTGCACTTTAATGCTCTCTGCTGCTTCCATTGCAGCGGATGGCGGCTTGATATCCGGCGTACAGGACCGGATTGGTTTAAAAAATCACGCTAAAGTCGTTCAGCACGCCGGATTTACCGGGGGGGCGAAGGTTCCAATCGCGCCCACACCGGTGATTAACACCGAAATCGTCGAAGTGGCCGCCTCTGCGCCCCAGAAGAAAGGCGAGCTTGAAGACCTGTTTGCCACTGTCGAGGCGAAGGAATCCTGGAATTTTCCCAATATGTTCAATCGGCTTGCGGCAATTCTTAAATTCAGTCCGAATAGTGAAGAAGAAAAGGAAGGGGTTCTAGGTTTGGATAATGACGAAAAAAACCGATCGGTTTTTGTTCGAAATCGGGCCGATGATGAAGAGCCTGTTATTGTTTTAGCCCATATGCAAAAAGACGGGGTCATCTTTCTCCATTGGACGTCCTATGACGGAGCCGTTAATAGATCAATTCGGATTGAAAATGGGGTCCGCAGGGAGTTGATTGGGGAAGAGGCCATTGCTGCATTGAAG
>JBFIEP010000532.1:0-2537 GCA_041603335.1 Elusimicrobiota bacterium
CCCCACGAGGTTTTTCACGTCTTTGTCTTAATCGGTGCGGGCGCTCATTGGGCCTTTATCTATAAATGGGCCGGGCACCCTGTTCAGAGCGATCTCGTTTTTGAGGTCCGCGTGCGGTCGGATCGTGATTATTCTGCTGTTTCCGTCGGTGATTCAATCGCGGTCAAGGCGAAGTCCCTTGAGGAATTGAGGGATTTAATCAAGGAACGAATCCGGGAGCGGTTTCATGAGAAAATGCAGCCCGCCTCGGTATCGTTGAGATTTGTTAAGGAAGAGGTTTGGCCTAAAAGCGCCAACCCATACTGATTTCAAACGTCGAGCCGAGCGCATCCATCGGCTGAAACCCGAGATCGACCGAGAGATGTTGGTTCCCAAATCCGATCCCGCCCACAACACCGGTTAATATCCCGAGATCGATCGCCGAGACGGACTTGTAGCCTGTTCGAATCGCCGCCCAATATTCTCCCCGCATATTAAATGAATACTCGACGCCTAGTTTTCCGAACGGCTTCCCGTAATAGGGGATTCCCAATTCGGCGGCAGTAATAACGCGTCGCTCTTTCCAGGAGACGTCATAGGCCGCGCCAAAGGAAATTTCAGCGGGTAAATTTTCGCGGACCCGGTTGAATTTCGGTTTTGTTCCGACATTCCGGAAGACAAAACTAAGGGACAGCGGTTGAATCTCCGAATGGCGGAAATGGACGCCTCCATCCAGCGCGGCGGCAATGGACCGTTCGTCAAAGATTGATTCCGAGATAAGTTTTGCCGCAAGTCCAACGGCAAGGTTTCCCGTCCAGAGGTCGTTGCCCCGGTCCAACGGTTTAAATCCTTGGGGGTGATACCAGAGGTCTTGATAGTATTCCCTGTCTCCGGCCGTATAATCATCCCCGACATTGAAGGTTGTCGCATAGGCCAACGATAAAACTTCACTGTGGGGACGGAAGGAGCCCCGTTTTACGTTTGTATTCGAGACGAGATCCAGCGTGTCCTGATAGAGCGTTGCCATCGAAACGCCCACAGATCCCCGTATTTGTCGTATGGGATGGACATAGGCCAACGCATCGTAGTGGAAGAAGCTTGCGATTTCCATATGGGAGTATGAAATCTCGGGTGTTTCTTGACGTGCGATCCCCGCGGGATTCCAATAAATCGCGCTGGGTCCTTCCGCGATAGGACCATAGGCCTCTCCGAGGCCGCCGGCCCTAGTCCCCATTCCGATTCGAAGAAATTGCGCCGTGGAACCGCCCGTATTGTTAAGGAACGCCTGGGCGGGAGCGGCAAACCAGAGTGCGAGTACGAGTGCGAGCAACCGTTTCATCGCACCACCACCACGCGTCTAACCTCGGTATGACCGGAGTGCGTGAAGACGACCAAATAGGTGCCCGAGCCAACGTCATGGCCTAAACTGTTTTTTCCGTTCCACCGCACGATCCCCGTCGATGGAACAGCCTTTTCCCAAATGAATTCTCCCAGAATCGTATACATGCGGAGATTTCCGTTGAGAGGGAGGTTTGTGAAGTTCAAAAACTGTGCATCGTAGTTGGAGTCCCCTGTCCCGGTTTTCCAGGGAATCGGGAAAATCTGAATCGCATCGAGTGTGGTCGGCGCGGTAATAACGAGGGGCGCAAAGGTGGAGAAATGATCTGTTTGAGCGATGAATTTATCTTCGATAGGATCATGGACTGTGGGGATAAGGGTCCACAGGTTCAAGTTCCCGTCAAGCCGCCCGATAACAACCGTATCCAAATCAACGCTCGCCGGAATTTGTGCGGGTGAATAATCGAACGTCACGGTCACGGGTTTTAGCGGCTGCGATCCGTTGGCATCAATCTCGATTCCGATTTGCGTTGAGAGCAGTGTTACCTTCCCTTGGCTTGATTGGGCTGAGGAGAGGGGCTGGTTTATTGCAATCAGCGATACATTGGTGCCGTCGGGGAAGGTCCCCGAGGGGATGGAGAGTCGGACGTTGGTGAGTTCCGCGACCGAGGGAATAAGGTTGAGCGTTAAGGGAAGGCCGCCGGAAACGGTCCCCGAGGATGCGATCTGCCCGCTGGTTTTAGTCGAACCCACTACAAAATAGGTGGGGATGTTCTGATGATTCAGGGCTCCGACACGGAAGGTGTAGGTTGTGTCTTGTCTGAGTCCTGCAACTGCCAGGGAGTTTGCCGAAGGATTGAACGTAAATGCCGAAAACGTATCTCCCGTGAAGTCGGAGGCTGTGGAGGCGTCGACACGATAGCCGTCGGCACTTTGATCGGCAGGCGCTAAGGGGAGCGGGGTCCAGGACACGGTCACTGAAGAAGCGAAAGAGCCTGAGAAAGGTGCGGCGGCAGCGGTTGGAGTTCCTGTGAGGGTCGCACTTGCCGTTACCTGATTGTAGGCACTGACGCCTCCCCCTATTCCCAGAGATGCCACGCGCAGATAATAAGAGGTGTGTCCGAGGAGGCCGGCGAAGGCGGCGTTCAGATTAAACGTTTCAGAGGAGACAACCGATACGGAGAAATCCGACACCGGAGAGATTTGAGCCCGGTACTGCG
>JBFIEP010000533.1:0-2512 GCA_041603335.1 Elusimicrobiota bacterium
CCCGAGGCATCGTGGGATTTCTCTTGGAAACCCGACCCGTCCCCTGTTTTTGAGTTTGTCCCGCGTCTTCTCGCTGCGCTTGGCCTCGCCGGAACTGTTTATGAGACGCCGGTTAGTTCGGGGAAGTTTGCGGGGAGTTTTCGTTTAGGGGGTAAGAGTTGGGAGTTTTCCGATGCCCCCGGCTGTATCGGTCATTTGCGCGGAAAGCGAATGGGCGACAACTGGCGTTGGGCGCACGCTATTTTTGAAGACGGCACAGTATTCGAGATTCTTTCTGCCCAGGCTCTATGGGGACCGTTTCGCAGTCCGCGCTTGACGATTGCCCATCTTTGGCGTGAGGGGCGGCATTTCGTTTCGGCCGGATTAAGAAAAGGGCTTTCCAATCGTACAGAAGCAGCGGGGGAAGGCTGGCGCTTCCGTGTCGACTTCGGAGAATTTTCGACCGAAGGCGAGTGTACGCCTCCCGCCGATATGACTGCCTTGGTTGATTACACCGATACCGACGGCAGGCATTTGCTCTGCGCAAACTCTAAGACTGCCGCGCTGCGGATGAAACTCGATGGTTCTGTTCTTGAGATTAAAGACACGGCCGCAGTCGAGACCGTTGTCGGGGATAAAACCTATGCATCGGCACGATGGGTTTTTCCCTACGCTTTGGCATACGGGAAGTTGGTTGGAGTCCGAGTAAGTGAATCCGGCATTCACCGCCGTCTTGGCATGCTCCCGATCGAGATTCGCTTTGCGGCAGCTATGGGTGCGTTCCTTATCCTTCGGTTAGCACGATTTGAATCGCTTTCCAAGACGGATGCCGATCGTCTTCTGCAGCGCCTGCAGTCGAGCCGGAGCCTCATTGTGAAGTGCCTATTCTTCCCGTTGAGGGCTGTCACGCTTCCGGAGATCTACGGCAGTCCCGAACGAATGGCGCGTTTTGGCTACACGGGGAAGGTTAGGAAATGAATTTTGACGTTGTCGTTGTTGGGAGCGGTGCCGGAGGCGCTTGTGTTGCGGCCCGCATGGCTGAAAGCGGCTCCAAGGTGCTGTTGATTGAGAAAGGAGGAAGGGCCCGACCGCAGGCCGACGCGATGGCGGCGGTGGCGGGCTATTACTCGGATGCCGGGTTTACCACCGCGTTTGGGAATGTGCTGCTTCCGATCCCAACGGGACGTACCGTTGGAGGAACCACGACGATTAATTCAGCGACTTGTTTGAGTACGCCGCCGGCGATGCTCAAGCGTTGGGAGGGCGAAAGCGGGGGTCGATTCTCGGCGAAGGAATTTTCAACGTACATTGAGGAAGCCCGGAGTATTCTGAAGGTGAAACCCGCTCCCGAACGAACCTTGAGTGTTTCTTCGCGGCTTATTATGATGGGTAATCATGCGGCCGCTCCATTGGAGCGTTGTGAGGACGGATGCTCGGGCGAAGGACGTTGCTGTTTTGTCTGCCCGAGTGATACGAAGATGACTTCCGAGAAAGCGTTCCTCAACCCACAAGCAAGCAATCCAAATTTGGAGTTGTGGACAGAAACCGCCTTCATCTCTTTTGAAGAAGGGAAGCCGGTTCGGGTGAAGATCCGGCGCATGGGAGAAACGCTCACGCTTGAGTGCGGCACGTTGGTTATTGCAGCCGGAACATTGGCGAGTCCGTATTTTATTCGAGGTGCGGGGAAGGGATTAAGCGTGCATCCGGCCGCAAAAATATTCGCGGAGTTCGATGAACCGGTTCGCGGCTGGGAGGGGGTCCCGCAGGGAGTGGGCTTTGAGGACTCCGCCGATGAGAGTATCCGTTACGAAGGAGTCTACACGCCGCCGGAGTTGGCTGCGATGACGATGCCGCTTGAGGGTTCACAGCTTCGAGAGTGGATGGAGCGCTACGATCATGTGGCAACCTTCGGGTTTATGATTCGTGATTCAATGCGCGGAAGCGTCTCGTATCCGGCGGGCCCGGCAAGGCCTTTCATTCGTTACGACATGTCCGAACACGATGTTCGCCGCATGGGTGCCGGCATGAAGCGCGTCGCCGAGGTCTTTTTTGCCGCAGGTGCAAAAAGGGTGGTGATCCCTTTGAATCGGCCGGGAAATGTGTTGGAGAGCAAAGGGGATCTTGGAACGTTTGATCCCGACTCGATTAAGCCTCTCGAGCTTCAAATGATGGCCTTCCACCCTCTCGGTACCTGCGGGATGGGGAGAGTCGTCGATCACAACTTGCGCGCCGCTGAAGGGGTTTATGTCTGCGACGGTTCTGTTGTCCCGGAGAGTCTGGGTGTTAATCCCCAAATTACGATCTATGCCTTTGCGTTGAGGCTTGCCGCACATTTGTCAGCAGGAGGAGCATCATGATTCAGTATATAGGGGCGATCGCCGCGATGGCGGCGGCGTTTGTCGTTAATTATCTCTGCGGGACCTATGTGAGCCGTGTCGGGAAAAATCTTCCTTCTCTCGATGCAGACCTACTGCATGCGGTTTTGCCTGTGGTTGATTGGACCGTCATTTTCGTTTGGGGGTTTGCCGCATTC
>JBFIEP010000534.1:0-2510 GCA_041603335.1 Elusimicrobiota bacterium
ATCCGGCTGTGGTAGCGGAATTGATAGCCGAGCAATATGTTTGCCCCGCGTTTTGCCAGCTCCTGCGCGATCGCCCACGCAATTGAGGTGTCGCTCGCTACGCCCAGGATAACGGCTGTTTTTCCAGTTAAATCGCTCATGATTTTGTCTCCATCGGCCGAAAAATTCCGAAACACGATGTGAATCCGTGTAAATAGGTACTTCCGTCGACCGGGCCGATTTCTCCGTTGCAGAAAAAGCCGCCGACTGGAACGGTACCAAATTCCTCGAGAAACATATTGGTATCGTGGTTTGGTTCTTGATAAAGATGTTCACCCCGTCCGAGGCAGGAAAAAAGCAGGGCGCCCTGGGCGCGGGCAGGCTGATCCCGTTGGCGATAGCGCGCGAGTCTCTCGCGAAGATCTTTCGCGGAGGTCTTGCGGTCGCGCAGATGAAATTGAATTGTTTGTCCCTTTCGGATATAGGCGCCTACGGCAAGAATTCCGCTTTTAGGGTCGAGCCCGACAAGATTCCTAATCAGATAATCGTTCTTGGTCGTACTGGCATGCGTGGAGTCTTTGATAATTCCGATGAATAAGGAAGTTTTCGCCAGCTCCTGGTCCTCGAGAGGGAGGTTTTCAATGAGGTTTTCAAGAACGTCTAGTGTGGGTACATCATCGAGTTCCATGAGAAGATTGCGCTCACACTTTGTGACGTTAAGCGGCTTTCCAATCGGCCGGCACCCTTGCGCGACGATGGGGTCGATGGCGATATTTCCCTTGAGAGCGATTCCAACCGCTCCGAGGTCATAGCGCCGTCCGCGCGAAAAAAGCGCATTTCCTCCGGGCTGCATGGCGCCGCTGGCGAGCCCCCCTACTTTTATTGCGCCGGGATACGCGAAGTCGAGCCCGCGGGCGAAATCTTCGGCATTGAGGCTGAATGGGTCGGATAAAATAATGAAGTCGGGGACTGAATCGGGTCCTTCAACCCCAACGCCGGTCCATTCACGCCATGCTTTTGGCGGATCATCCGGGCTCGGCATATTTTCTTGGGTCACGTGAAACGGCTTTATGGAGACGCCCGGCAGCCAAGCGGCCACAATCGCTAAGGCGCGTTTGTGCTCGACCTCCCGACCGCCGCCAATAATACCTCCACCCGAACACCCGATGATTTCTTCGGTTCCGATCGCCTTTTTCAGCAACTCGGGAAGTTTGTCGTAGTGATCGGAATGGTGGGGGCTCGGAAAAGCGAACAGCAGGTCCGGAGGCGTTTTTTGGGAATCGCGGAGTTTCGCCGCGCATTCCTCAATGGCTTTATGGATGTCTTCCTTTTCGGAAAGGACGGATTCCCAGTGCATCGCGGGAATTCTACCAAATCGGGCTATGCCCCTTAGATCAAGGAGTAAGCGTGAAGTTCCTGGAATAGCGTCGTGACGACGACCTTGAGGACCACGATGACGGGAATCGCCAGCAGCATCCCGGCCATGCCGAAAAGAATTGACCCGCCCATAACCCCGAATATTACGAGAAGCGGATGCAGATCAACGGCTTTTCCAAGAATGATCGGCTGGAAATACACGTTGTCGAGCGTTTGAGCGATTGCCACGGTGGAGAGTACTCCCAGAAGGAGGTTGTCGAGTGTGATGAAAGGCAGAAGGGGATGAATTTCCTCGGCGATGAGGCCGTAAGACGAACCGATTAGAAGGCCGATGGCGGGACCGAGAAACGGGATCGCATTGGCCGCTCCTGATATCACGCCGATAGCAAGGCAGACGCGAAGATCGATTCCGCAAATCCATAAACAAACCACGAAGGTCAGTCCCACCAAACCGCATTCGAGGGTGACGCCGCGCAAATACGCGCCGAGGGCTTTGTCTACGTTGTGAACAACCGTGAGGGTGACCTCGAAATAGCGGTTGGGGATCAATGAAACGAGATTTTTGATTAGCTGCCCTTGGTCGAAGAGGAGAAAAACGAAGACAAACGGCATCACAATCCATAACGATAGGATCCCAAGCGCACTCATTAAAAATGAATCCTTTTCCGGTTTTTCCGGATCTAACTCCCCGGGGCTATCCCCGAGATTTTCAATATCTAAGGATTTGCAATCCCGCTGGTTAGTCCGGTTATACGTTTGGAATCGCTTTGCAGTTTCAGAATCGAGTGATTCGATCGCTGTTTTGAAAACTGCGGTTTCCCGCTTCGAGAGCATTAGTCGTTTGTTTAGATCGAGGATTAGCGGGTCCGCTTCAATAAGGACCCATTTAGGAAGGGATCCCTTAACCTTGTTGTAGCGTTCGTTGATCTTGTACTGACCTCGAACACGCAGAATCGTCAGGTTGCTTTCGTCGGTAAGAAACGAACGGGCTTCCCCAATAATTCGCCCGATGCCAAATAGGAATGCGCCTAAAAGAATAAAAACAGAGAGTTTGTGGGGGATATGCCAACGCCGGGCTTCATTGAGAACCGGACGGCAAAGGTAGGCGCTGAGCGCACCGATCATCGTCGGAACGATAAGCGCGCGCATCGACC
>JBFIEP010000535.1:0-2506 GCA_041603335.1 Elusimicrobiota bacterium
AAAGGCGAGGAGGGAAATGATTGAGCGAAGCTATACTGCGGGGTTTAGCGTGAGTGAAATTGCAAACTATTTATCGGTCGCCCCTAGCTCTGTTTCTCGGGCGCTCTCAAAAAGCAATAAAGCAAAGCCTGACACCTACCTGTAGTTTTCGAATTGGAGGTCGATTTCCCAGTCTTTTTCTTTGAGGAAGGTTTGGGTTTCTTGGAGGAGATCGCGGGACTTTGAGGAAATACGGAGGAAGTCGCCTTGATTCGTCGCTTGAACCTTAAGCTTCTCTTCTTTAAGGGCTTTCGTTATTTCCTTGGCTTTGGCGGTAGGGATTCCCTGTGTGATGGTGACCTTCTGACGCGCTGTTTGGCCCAATGCTTCTTCCATATTTTCAGGCTGGAAGTTTTTGACAGGCATGCCGCGCTTCGCCAGACGCGTCACAAGCATGTCGAAAAGGGCCTGTACCTTATAGTCGTCACCGGATGACAAAGTGATGATATTGGATTTCTCGTCAAATTCAATCTTAGTCTCGACCCCGCGGAAATCGAAGCGGTTCGACACTTCTTTGAGTGCTACCTGAATGCATTCCTTTACGATCGTATAGTCGACCTTGGAAACAACATCAAAAGAGCTGTCTTTCGCCATATTAAGAGTTCTCCATCGGAATATTAAGACCGTTCTCTTTGGCCACGGTCTTCGCTTCATCGTAGCCGGCGTCTGCGTGGCGAACGACGCCAATTCCCGGGTCGTTGGTTAACACCCGCTGCAAACGCTTCGCCATCTCGGGCGTGCCGTCAGCGACAGTCACCTGACCCGCGTGTTGGGAATAACCAATGCCAACCCCGCCGCCGTTATGGATACTCACCCACGTAGCACCGGACGCGGTATTTAACATCGCGTTTAGAAGCGGCCAATCCGCCACTGCATCGGAACCGTCCTTCATAGATTCTGTTTCGCGGAATGGGCTCGCCACAGATCCCGTATCGAGATGATCTCTTCCAATAACAATCGGCGCGGAAACCTTTCCTGTTTTCACCAAATCGTTGAATATCAGTCCCATCTTCGCCCGTTCGCCCTGGCCAAGCCAGCAAATGCGCGTCGGCATGCCTTGAAATTTAATTTTCTCCCCGGCCATCTTAATCCAGCGCGCGAGCATCTTGTCATCCGGGAAGGCTTCAAGAACCGCCTTATCCGTTTCATAAATGTCTTGTGGATCTCCTGACAACGCCGCCCAACGGAACGGTCCTTTTCCTTCACAGAAAAGAGGGCGGATATAGGCTGGAACGAACCCTGGGAAATCATAGGCATTCTCTACGCCGACCTTATGCGCCATCGTGCGGATGTTATTTCCGTAATCAAAGGTAGCGGTTCCCTGCTTTTGGATGGCGAGCATCGCCTCGACATGGACCCCAATCGAAGCGAGCGCTTTCTGCTCGAGCCCCCGGGGATCTTTCTTACGCATCGCGGCGGCTTCCTCAAGCGACATCCCCGCCGGGATATAACCGGTCAACGGATCATGCGCCGAAGTCTGGTCGGTTAGCAAATCGATTTCGACCCCGCGCTTGGCGAGCTCCGGAAGAATTTCGGCAGCATTGCCAAGCAGGCCAACGGAAAGAGGCTTCTTCGCTTTCTTGGCTTCCTCAACGAGAGCGAGGGCTTTATCTAAATCGGTTTCCATTACGTCGAGGTATGCCGTCTCCAAGCGTTTCCGGATGCGCGTTTCATCGACCTCGATGGCAAGCATCACACCGTTATTCATCGTCGCGGCTAACGGTTGAGCGCCACCCATCCCGCCAAGGCCGGCTGTTACTACAAGTCGGCCGGAAAGATCACCGCCAAAATGTTTCTGAGCGGCGGCGGCAAAAGTCTCGTAGGTTCCCTGTAAAATTCCCTGCGTGCCGATATAAATCCAGGAACCGGCCGTCATCTGGCCGTACATCATGAGACCCTTCTTTTCGAGTTCGTTAAAATGGTCCCAATTGGACCAATGTCCAACGAGATTGGAATTCGCGATCAATACACGCGGAGCATAGTCATGCGTACGGAAAATACCGACAGGCTTTCCCGACTGGACGAGCAGGGTTTCATCGTTTTCCAAAGACCGGAGGCTCGATACGATTTTATCGAAACACTCCCAATTACGGGCGGCGCGGCCGCGCCCGCCGTACACAACCAGATCTTCGGGGCGTTCTGCGACCTCGGGATCAAGATTGTTCATCAGCATTCGCAGCGCCGCTTCCTGTTGCCACCCCTTACAACTTAAGACATTCCCCTTCGGGGCACGTACAACTCTTTGTGTCGCTGTCGTCATACCAGTCCCCCAAAGTAGCCTTCAGAAATTAAAATATGCGCCGTCTCGATTTTCAGCGACAGGGATTCATCTCCCTTGCTCGGCGCGACATGCCGACGGAGACGACGCAAACCCTCGGCGACTCCTTTCCCGGGCTTTAACGGCTTGCGCCGCTCAATGGCCTGCGCGGCGGCGAGTAATTCAATCGCGACGATCCGCGAGGCGTTC
>JBFIEP010000536.1:0-2487 GCA_041603335.1 Elusimicrobiota bacterium
CCGATCTTCGAGAAGCAGAGCGCGATGGGTGTTATCACCGAATCAGAGCGCTACAACAAAATTATCGATATTTGGACCCATGTCACCGACAGTATTTCCGACGTCATGTTTGACGCGATGAAGGAAATCGAAGTCGAGGACTTTGATGAAAATAAGCCCCGCTTCAACGCTGTTTATTTGATGGCTGATTCCGGAGCCCGCGGATCACGGCAGCAGGTTCGTCAGCTCGCCGGTATGCGCGGACTGATGGCGAAGCCGCAGAAGAAACTCACCGGTGGTGTTGGTGAAATTATTGAAAACCCTATTATTTCCAACTTCCGAGAAGGCCTGACCGTTCTCGAGTACTTCATCTCGACTCACGGTGGCCGTAAGGGTCTTGCCGATACCGCTCTAAAAACCGCTGATGCCGGTTATCTAACCCGCCGCTTGGTCGATGTTGCTCACGATGTTGTTGTGATCAAGGAAGACTGCGGCACGATTAACGGTATTCGCATCGGAGCTCTGATGACCGGTGAAGATGTCATCGAGCCCTTGGAAGATCGTCTCTTGGGTCGTGTCCTTCTTGAGGATCTTGTTATTACAACGATCAATGAGAAGGGAAAAGCTGTTGAAGAAACGATCTGCAAGACAGGTGAAATGGTCGAGGCGGAGCTTCTTCCCGCTATCAAGAAGGGCGGTCCCGAATTTATCCGCGTCCGTTCCGTGTTGACGTGCGAAGAAACGACCGGTGTTTGCGGCAAGTGCTACGGCCTCAACAACGCAACCGCCCGCATGGTGGAGATCGGTGAAGCGGTCGGCATTATCGCCGCCCAGTCCATCGGTGAACCGGGCACCCAGCTTACGCTGCGAACCTTCCACATCGGTGGTACGGCCTCACGCGTCATTAAGCGCGACCAGGCTGTTGCCGAGGTAGAAGGAACGGTTGAATTCCGCGACATCGATACGCTTCTAAACCGCGACAATGAGACGATCGTCATTTCGCGAAACGGAATGATCGTTGTCCATGACGCCAAGACTTCCGCTATCCGCGGCGAGTTCAAGATTCCGTTCGGTTCCCGCCTAAAGGTCAAGGATAAGGATAAGGTCCCTGCTCAGGGCATCATTGCCCGCTGGGATCCTTACGCTGTTCCGATCATCACGCAGACCCTGGGTAAGATCGTTCTTCGCGATGTTAAAGAAGGTGAAACCCTCCACGAGGAACGCAATAAGGTTACGGGCATCATCGAGCGCAAGATCATCGAACACCGCTCGGAGAAAACCCGGCCGCGCATTACTATCGAGAAGAACGGAAAAGAAGTTGCGTCCTACCCGCTTCCGATCGACACGATCCTCTTGGCGGACAACGCCCAGGAAGTAAAGCCGGGCGATGTTCTCGCGAAAATCCCGCAGGAATTTTCCCAGACCAAGGATATTACCGGCGGTTTGCCGCGCGTTTCGGAGCTTTTCGAAGCCCGTAAGCCAAAGAATATCGCGGTTGTCTCTGAGATCGAGGGCATTATTTCCCTGGGGCAGAATGCGAAGGGTCTGATTCAGATTACCGTCCGTGATGAAGAAACGGACATGTTCAAGGAGTACGATATTACCCAAGGCAAGCACCTTGTTGTTTATGAGGGTGACCGCGTGGGCGTCGGTGAGCCGTTGACCGACGGCGCAATCGACCCGCATGACGTCCTTCGCATTAAGGGCGTTAAAGAGGTTCAGGAATATCTTCTGAACGCAATTCAGGAAGTATACCGCCTGCAGGGAGTCGGAATTTCCGATCGCCACATCGAGTGCATCGTCCGTCAGATGCTTCAGAACGTGAAGATTACCGAGCCCGGGGATACGGACTTCCTCAAGGGTGAGACCGTCACGCGCTGGAAGTTCGCTGAAGATAACGAGGCGTGCATCGCGAAGGGCGGAAAAGAAGCGCAAGCCGAGCCGATCCTCTTGGGGATCACGAAGGCTTCACTGGCGTCGACGTCGTTCATTTCGGCTGCCAGTTTCCAGGAGACGACACGGGTGCTTACGCAAGCCGCGACGACCTCCCAGATCGATTTACTAAAGGGACTTAAAGAGAACGTCATTATCGGCCACATGATTCCGGCCGGGACGGGACTGCAAGCCCGTAAGACTAAAGAGGCCGTAGAGGGATAAGTTATGCCTACGATTAACCAACTCATCAGAAAGGGCCGTGAGCCCATGAAAAAGCGAACAAAGTCGCCTGCGCTGAAGTCCTGTCCTCAGCGGCGCGGCGTCTGCACTCGCGTATACACCACGACGCCGAAGAAGCCAAACTCTGCGTTGCGCAAGGTTGCCCGCGTGAAGCTTACGTCGGGAATCGAGGCTACGGGCTACATCCCGGGAGTCGGACACAACCTGCAGGAGCACTCGATTGTGATGCTCCGCGGCGGCCGCGACAAAGATTGGCCGGGCGTACGCTACCATCTCATTCGCGGCGTGCTGGATACCGCGGGTGTCGATGGCCGGAAGCAAGGGCGCTCGAAG
>JBFIEP010000537.1:0-2481 GCA_041603335.1 Elusimicrobiota bacterium
GGATTTCGACCGAAACGGTTTTAACAACGGAGACATGATCGCCGTCCGGCTCGGTCGCGACCACCCAGGCCCGCGCGTCGGCAAGATACAATCCGCACGCTCTGCTGCGAAATTTGGATTTATGCGCGCTCATTCCAGTAAACCGGCCTCCCGCCGCCGTTCTCACTAAAGATCGCGTGATAACGACGCGAGTATTTTCCCCGCCGGACGGTTAGGCCCATTTGAAACCACGTAGAACGCACTGTAAGAGTGGGGGCCAACCGTGAAAGCGTTTTAAAATCCTCCATCGCCAGCGAAGACGAACCCAGAAGTTCGGGGAAGATGCGGCGCGTATTGGTGAATACCCCGTCATCCTTGGTTCCGAGGATCATATCCTCCCCTTTCCGGTAGAGCATGATTTGTGAAACCAAGCCTTCGGACATCCCGAGGGCTTCGAGAACACCCGCCGAGGCCGTATTGACGTTCACCCGCCCTGAACCGTGCGCGCAAAGAAAGGGCCGCGCCTTGAGAAAACGCTCCCGCGTCATTCCCTTCACAAGGAGTAGTTCGTCGACCGAACGGAACATCCCGTTTCGCGGTGCGTATCCATCGTATTCCTCGCCGCCGGAAACCGTGGGAACGGTATTGGCGTCGCGCCAATCCACAATTGCCTCGGCCAATGAGCGGTCGATACCGGGGATCCTCGTCATCAGACCGATTCCCGCGATGTTAATGTTGATTCGGCTTTCCTCATCAGAAAGACCGTAGAGGACCGGATCTCCGGGGTTACCCGACGGGTTCGCCCGGCTCCAAGTCGCAACTCCCCCCATCAAGGGCATCGCACTTAACTGTTTCTTGTTATGGCTCCACTCCTGATTGAGCGCGTGCACCGATGCTTTCGCATCGATCAGGTCCTGAGACAACACTAAAGCCGCCTTGGCCATCTGGATCATCTGTAAATCTTCCAGCTGGTATTTCGTCAGGCGTAATTCAATCGAGACGCGATACGCCAACCCGATTGCGAGCATGGACAGCAGCGTGATGGTCCAAAGAGCGAGTATCAAAGCCGCCCCGCGTTCTGATTTCACGCTTTCCCCCCTACCGGGACCCATAGCGTGCGCAGATAGTTGTGCGGAGTTCCATCGGATTCAAACAGTGTCAAACGAACGCGAATCACCGGAGGAATAATGCCTTCGCTATTCCATTCCGCTTTCCAGAGGGTCGTCTCCGGGTTCTCGGGATTATAGTCCGGGTAGAGGAATAAAATTTCCGCATCGGACTCAGTATGAAACGCGGCCTTCGCCTTTTCGTCGTCTTTTCGGTAGCCTTCTCGTATCTTTTCAAGCGGACCGTCTTTTTTACCGATGAAGTAGGTCATCCGGAAATACCCCGGATCCTCCCCATCAATGCGTACGGTATCGAACGCCAAGCGGTCGGCTTCCAATTCCCATGGCTTTCCCGGGACGGTCGCGCTAGCGCGCAGTTCCCGGCCGAGTTCTTCCAATACGCGGCGCGCCTCCTGCGTCATGCGCGTCGTAAGTTCGGTGCGGCGCCAGGCGTCTACGCCAGTGCGTAGCGCAGCGGCCGCGGCCAGCGTAACTGTTGAGAGAATGCCGAGCGCGATCAGCATCTCAATGAGCGTGAATCCGCGTCTGAATCGCTTCACTTAGGTACCACCGCGTACATCGTAAAAACCTCCCCACGGACCTCGCGGGAAACAACGTTTAACTCCCACATACGCCAGGTCTGCTTCGGGTCCAGCGGGCGATGTTCGCGCCACTCGCGTGGTCCTTTTTTCGGAAGACCCCACGCTTCAAACTCGAACGTCTTCCGCTCGGCTTCAAGACCTGCGATAAAACGCCGTTCGCTGATACCCGCCGCACGGACACAAGAGGAAAAAACGGCCATCACTACAACAATCCCCGCCGACAAAATAGCCATTGCCAGCAGAACTTCCAGTAATAGAAAACCGCCCTTATCCTTCATCCGGATTCTCCTGGGATACCCGGCCCGTCAACGCCGCGACCGTGACATGGCGGCGCTCGCCGTCTTCGTTGGTAAATTCAACACTCAAAAGCGTGCCGCCGCCGTGCGGATAAAAAGTAACTTCAGTTTCCAGGGAATCCATGGAGATTCCCCCCGGCAGATAACGCCGGCGGCCGACGCGGTCGCGGAGCGGAAGGTATCCTTCTCCCGACTGCACGGAAACGCTGTAGACTCCGTCTTCGGAATCCAGGAATATACGGTGGCGCCGTCCTTCGAGAATCGACCGTTCTCTCGCGAAAAGCAGAGTCCTCTCGAAACTTCGCGCCGTTTCTTCAAGAGCCATCGCCCGAAACGTCCCCCGAAAACCCGGCGCGGCCAGCGCGGTCACAAGAGTCATGATCACAACGACGAGCAGAAGCTCGATGAGGGTAAACCCTCGCGTGCGCATACTTAGATTCCCTCCTCCTGTTCCCAGTTCACGATGTCGTCGCCCCCACCATCGGTTCCGTCGGGACC
>JBFIEP010000538.1:0-2480 GCA_041603335.1 Elusimicrobiota bacterium
AACTCGCCAAGGCCTCTCAAGGCAAGGTCAAGGTAACGCCTGTAAAGGGCAAGCCTGCCGCCGGTAAGGGATCCGAGCAGATGATTACCTCTGAGTTCCCGGGGATGCAGGATATTCGTGTGGAAACTCTCGAATTCGAAGAGAACCAACGGGTTGTCCGGAAGCTCCACATTAAAGATTTGCCGACCACCGTAGAATTAAAGTTCACGTCTAAAGGGGACGCCACCCTGGTAGAACTCGACGTGGAGCTGGTCGCCGAGAGCATGGTCTATAAAATGATGATGCCCATGCTGGCAAAGACCATCAAGGACCAGAAAGGCAAAGCCCTCGAAGAAGTCCAGAAGCAGCTCGAAGCGAACGCGTAGAGCCCTAAGGACCCAATTCCACCTAGGCCGCCTTTCCGTTCGATAGGACCCGTCCGCCCCAACCGCCGCATACGGTTTGCGCGCATCATACAGATATGAAGATGCTCGCAATCCTTATGCTCGCCGCCGCCAGCGCCCAGGCCAACGGCCTCGAGCGCATCAATATGCAAATGCGAACGCTCCCCGGCATGACCGCAATGCCGACTGCGGGGATGGAGCGTCTAAAGGTAACGACCGCAGACAACGCCTCTCGGATGAAGGCCGATGCAATTAAGGCCGGCCTTACCGTCACGGCCAACGAAACAGAAGCCGATAAAACGGGGGAGAAAGTCTCAAAACACCTCCTCGAATACGGACAAGAAGGATTCGACCTTTTTGATCAACCTGCCCGCTGCTTATCCCAAATGCGCGACACCGGCAAAACCGGGGTCGAGATGCTCGCCTGCCAACAGTTCACAGAATTAGCTCAAGACGGAAAAGACATCCGGCATGCTGTCATGCGATACCTGGTCGGAGACATCACGATCTACTTCGAGACATGGACCAAGGACGGCACCGAAACTTTTAAGATCGAACAATACAGCTTTCTCGTATCGCCTAGCGGAGAACTTAAGGAAGCGATGAAGACTATTTTTGCTGCAGGCGCAGACGAAATGCCCATCGAAGTCATGCCCGCCGAGCAATTCAATCCCACCGATCCTGTGATCCGCGCCGTGTACAAGAGCATCGCGTCGGACGTGCTAAAAACCGCGCCGAGGCTGCAAATCTAATCCGGTCAGACTCCACCACCTCCATCTGACCGGCAAAGAAAAAGCCCCTCCCAACCGGGAGGGGCTAATTCGTAAGCCGTTGTTCTACTAAGCCTTTACGGTCGCAACCTTCGCGGACTCGCGGATGCTCTTAAGAACCTTACGTTCTTTCAGTGAGGCTTTAATGTCCTCGGCACGCTTAGCAAAGGTATCGCGAATCTCACTCTTTTGCTTATCGTTTTCGGCTCCGGCAAGCGCGTCGTCGAGTTCTTTCTTAAACTCCTCTTCGCTTACTTCGACCTTATCACGGTGGGCGATCTCAGAGATGATGAACTGCATGCGCACCGATTTCTCGGCGTCGGGCTCGATCTTGGCACGGAGGTCTTCGAGCTCTTTTTTAGGAAGCTCCTTACCCGGCTGAGCGAACTGGCCGATGATGCGGTTCAACATATACTCGGACTGCTGCTTAACCATCGCGGCAGGGACGTCGAATTTATTCTCTTTGAGTAAGGCTTCTTCGATCTCTCTCTGGAGCTCGGTTTCCGCCTTCTTCTCGTTTTCCTGGTCGGCGATTTCCCGAAGCTTCGCTTTCAGAGCATCGAGACTATCCAACCCGAGGTCCTTGGCGAAATCGTCATCGAGTTTCGGCAGAATTTTGTTCTTGATCTCAACAACCGTGACCTTGGCATGCGTTTCTTCGCCGCCGATTTTCACGTCGAATGCCTTCTCTTCGCCGCGCTTGACGCCGAGCAGGCCCTTATTCAGTCCCTCGATGCTTTGGTCGGAAGACATATCGATCAGTTCGCCTTTTCCCTTACCGCCTTCGATTGTTTTTCCATCGCGGCTAAGTTCAAAATCGATAACGACGTAGTGATCTTCCTTGACCGCACCGTCTTCAACGACTTCAAGACGGGCGTTTCCTTCCTGCAGCTGCTTCACGCGGTCATCGATATCTTTATCGGCAACCGTATATTCCTTCTTCGTGACAGCGATGTTCTTGTAGCCCTTAGGCTCGAACGTCGGCGCGACTTCGACTTCGACTTCAAAGGAAATCGGCTTACCGGGGTGAAGGTGAAGATCCTTGATATTAGGCATCTGGATCGGGCGAATCTCTTGTTCCTTGATCAGATCTCCAATCGCCTGCTTAATCAAATCGTCGACAGCCTCGCTTCTAGCCCGGTCGCCGAGCTGACGCTTAACCATATCCAGCGGTGCTTTCCCCTGACGGAAGCCGGGGAGACGCGCGGTGAGCTGTAAGCGCACGAGTGTATTCTGGGCGGCTTCATCGAGTTTATCTTCGGGAATCTCGACTTTATAGCGCCGGAGGGTGCCTTTTTCTTCTAGTTTGGTGGTCGTCATCTTTTGA
>JBFIEP010000539.1:0-2467 GCA_041603335.1 Elusimicrobiota bacterium
GAAGACGCCCATCCGGGGAGTGATTCACATCGGCGCTCACAGGGCCGAAGAGCTGCCCTTTTATCAGTCGTGCGGTGCTAGGTCGATTTTTTGGGTTGAGGCAAACCCTCACGGATTCGGCGAACTTGAAAAGGCTGTAGAGGGCCACCTCGGTTCGACGGTTCACCGTTTCGCCGCTCATGAGGTCGACGGGGAAACCGTTGTGCTCAACCTCTCCAGTAATTTTGCTTCTTCTTCTGTTTTGCCGTTAGGAACGCACGCTCAATACTACCCTGATATCACTTACGTCGAAAAGATTCCGGTAAAGGCATTTCGTGTGGACACGGTTCTCAAACAAAAAGGGTTCGATCAATCGCAATTTAATTTCGCCAATTTAGACATCCAGGGTGCCGAACTCCTCGCGCTGCGCGGAATGGAAGAGCAGTTTCAGCATCTCGACTACCTTTATCTGGAAGTGAATGAAGAGGAAGTGTACGAGGGGTGCGCCTTGCTGCCCGCTGTCGACGCGTTTCTTGAGGAGCGGGGTTTCGTCAGGCGCCTGTGCACGATGACGCCTCATCATTGGGGAGATGCGTTTTATTCCACTCGGGATAAGGAAACGGATTATCCAGACGCGCGTTGATGCGCCCGGCGTTAAACAGCGTCTGTTCCGCATGGCCGTTGACTAAGTGCTCGACAACTTCGACTCCCTGCATAAACGAATGATCTTGATTGCTGACCTCGTATTTCCATGCCCCGAATCGGCCGCGGGAATAGATTCCTAGTTTTTCAAAGGCCTCGCGTGCCGGATCGACGGTCGCGTTCCGGTTTAAAAACGGGACGGGGTAGCCGTAGGGAACCGGGTGGGAGTAAACCGATGCGATTTTCGGATTCCCGATGATAAGTCCTTCCTTGCGTAGGGACTTTACGACGTCATCGGCGATGGTGTTCCGGTTAACGGGCCTTCGTTCGCTTTCACAGACTTCGCACATGAGCGACCACTGCTTGCCGGGCTTGGGAACATTGTTGGGGCTGTAGTTGCTAAACACTGTTACTCTGAAAAATGGGGCTGTGCCGGGGAAATACATCCAGCAGGTTGTTTTGAGGTGTTCGGGCGGGCTTCCTTCGATCCCCACGCCGACAACATTGGTCGAACAGAATTTCAGTTTTTTGGCTGTTTCCGGAGCGACGACACCAGGCGCCGCAAGAATCAACCGATCAAGCGGAATCGAAGAGATGATCTTGTCGTAGGGCCATTCCCGCCCGTCGCGGGATGTAAGAATCCGCTTGTCTGCATCGATGCTGTCGACTCCCAAGGAAAGATGAACGCGTTCGGCGGGCAGCGTTTCCCCGATGGATTTCCAAACGGCACCGAGTCCGCCTTTTTTAGGATAGCGGAAGGTGTGATTCGGTCCCCATGCCGCATAGTCTTCGTTCAGGCAAACCGACTTGAGGACTTTCTCCAAATCCGGAGTGGAGACCCGTTCATCGATCCAATTGAAATCCAACTCGGTCGTCGGGTAGCCCCAGACCTTGAAGTTGTAGGGGCGCATGAAGAGCGCGTTGAATGATTCTCCTAAGCTCGCGGACGCCCATTCGTCGAAATTACGCGGATTTTTTTCACGGCGGTCCTTTGCTTTGAGAATGTCCTGCACGCACTCCCATCGTTTTGCGGGGGGGAGGCGGTGAAGGTTATTTTGCAGGGGATAGGGAATCCTATTTCCATTGAGGTGAACCCAGCTTTCCCGTTTGTGCGTGTACCAGCCGTCGGGCCCGGTGGCGCGGTCCATCCAGCGTGTGAATTCATCGTAGTGGGAGAATTGAACGTGCCCGCCTAAATCCCACGTGAATCCGTTCGGGTCTTGGAACGAGGCGGCGAGACCTCCAAAATGGGGTTCCGCTTCAAATAGCTGCCAATCGACGCCGTTACGCTCTAGTTGTATGGCTGCACCGAGGCCGGTCGGCCCCGCGCCGATAACGAGAAAGCGCTCCGGCATTAATATCCCAGCTTTTCGCCCCACTTCTTTTCGTAAATACGGCGGCCCTCATTAATTCGTTCCAGGCGGTTTTCCGGGAACTGCCACGAGGTCGCGTGGCCTTGGTGCCGAATGAGAGAGCCCGGGCAAAGCGTTACGCTGAAGCCCGCCTCATGGAGGCGTCTTGAGTAATCATCGTCGGAAAAATACCCTGTGACAAAGTTTTCGTCAATCGGGCCGATCTTTCGCACGACTTCGGTCGGATAAAGGGCTAATTGGGAACCAAGGAACCCCCGCCAATTCGGACGGTCGTGTTGGGGTTTGGGCGGGAGGGCGATCGATTTGCCGCGCCAATTCTCCTTCAAATGCTTCCAAATTAAATAGGGGGTTTTTGATTCCGGGGGAATGCCGAGCCAGGAATGAAATTGAATGCCCTGCCAGTTTCCGTGGTTATCGAGCATGACGGGCCCGGCGCCTCCGGGGGCCGCATCCACGGCTTTGATGAGATCGTC
>JBFIEP010000540.1:0-2457 GCA_041603335.1 Elusimicrobiota bacterium
CAAGGGCGCTCGAAGTACGGCGCCAAGCGCCCCAAGAAGGAAGCGAAGTAAGGAGATTTAAGGATGCCACGAAAAGGACTTAGGCCAAGAGATAAACGCGGATTCCCGGATGCCGATCATAAGTATAAATCGGTTCTCGTGTCCCGGTTTATTAACAAATTGAACTACCAGGGCGAAAAGCTCTCCGCCGAGAAATGTTTCTACGGCGCGATGGATATTATCGGTGAGAAGACCAAGAAGGATTCGCTTGAAGTCTTCAATCAGTGCATCGAGAATGTTCGCCCCATGCTTGAGGTGCGTCCTCGCCGAGTGGGCGGTGCCACGTATCAGGTGCCGAGTGAAGTTCGACCGGTGCGTTCCTACACGATCGCGATGCGTTGGATGATTGAAGCTGCGCGCGCTCGTTCGGGAAAGCCGATGGCTGAAAAGCTTGCGGAAGAATTTCTCGGGGCATACAAGAAAGAAGGGGCTTCGTACAAAAAGCGCGAAGACACCCATAAGATGGCCGAGGCGAACCGTGCCTTTGCCCACTACCGCTGGTAATTCACTCTAAATAGGAAACACATGGCCACTCAGACTGCACAAAAAGGTTCCGGAAAGCGAATTGCGATGGATAAGATTCGCAATATTGGAATTATCGCCCACATTGATGCCGGTAAGACGACGACTACCGAGCGTATCCTCTTTTACACCGGTCGACTCCATAAGATCGGTGAGGTGCACGACGGTGGTGCGACGACAGACTGGATGGAGCAGGAGCGCGAGCGCGGAATTACGATCACCTCCGCCGCTACCTACTGTGAGTGGAAGGATTACAACATCAACATCATCGATACACCCGGCCATGTTGACTTCACGGCTGAAGTAGAGCGCGCGCTTCGTGTTCTCGATGGTGCTGTTACCGTTTTTGACGGCGTGATGGGCGTTGAACCCCAATCCGAGACCGTATGGCGTCAGGCTGATAAGTATAACGTTCCCCGCATCGCTTACGTGAATAAGATGGATCGCCTGGGTGCGGATTTCTACAAAGCGGTCGAATCGATGAGGGATAAGCTCGGAGCAAATGCGGTTCCGATTCAGCTTCCGATCGGCAGCGAAGAACATTTTACCGGCATGGTCGACCTCATTAAGATGAAGGCCCTGGTTTGGAAGAGCGAAGCGCTCGGTGCCGAGTGGGATGAGCTTGAGATTGCCGATGATATGAAGGAATTGGCGACTGAATGGCGCGAGAAGATGATCGAGGCCGTTTGCGAATTTGACGAGAAGATGATGGAAGAGTATCTCGACGGGAAAGTCGATTTCCCGGCAGAGCAGATTCACGCCGCGATCCGAAAGGGCGTGTTGGCAGTGAAGCTTTTCCCTGAGATGTGTGCATCTTCCTACAAAAATAAAGGCGTCCAGCCGATGCTGGATGCGGTTACGTATTACCTGCCTTGCCCTACGGATCTTCCCCCTGTTAAGGGAATGAACCCTGACTACGAAAACAAGGAAGAGTTCCGCAAGGCAGATGCCTCGGAGCCCTTCTCGGCGCTCATGTTTAAAATTCAGACAGATCCCTTTGTTGGAAAGCTCGCCTTCCTTCGTGTTTATTCAGGAACCTTGAAGGTGGGTGACACGGTTCTTTTCCCTCAGAAAGGAAAAACGGAGCGCATCGGCCGACTCCTCCGCATGCATGCCGACAAGCGGGAAGAAGTTAAGGTTGTCTACGCAGGCGACATCGCCGCCACCGTCGGTATTAAGAACTCCGGCGTCGGACAGACGATGTGCGACGAAGAAAATCCGATGATTCTCGAGCAGATTACCTTTCCTGAGCCCGTTATTTCGGTTGCCATCGAGCCTAAGTCAAAGGCTGATGATGAGAAAATGGGAATGGGTCTGGCGCGTCTGGCCGAAGAAGATCAAACGTTCCGCTGCCGCACGGATGACGAGACGAGCCAAACCATTATTTCAGGAATGGGCGAACTTCACCTCGACATCATCGTTGACCGTCTTAAGCGCGAGTTTAAGGTAGAGGCGAACGTGGGTCAGCCTCAGGTTGCCTATCGCGAAACAATCCGCAAGAAAAACGACGCAGAATTTAAGTTCATCCGGCAGACGGGTGGACGGGGTCAGTACGGTCATGTATGGATTACCGTTGAGCCGAACGAAACCGGAAAAGGGTTTGAGTTTATCGATGCGATTAAACAGGGGCGCATCCCGCGCGAGTTCATTCCCGCTGTCGAAAAGGGCGTGAAGGAAGCTTTAAGCGGCGGCGCACTTGCCGGCTATCCGATCGTTGACGTCAAGGCGACGCTGTTCGACGGATCGTTCCATGAAGTCGACTCTTCTGAGGTCGCCTTTAAGGTCGCTGGAGCCACAGCCTTCCGTAAGGGCTGCCGTGCCGGTAAGCCGGTTCTTTTGGAGCCGATCATGAATATCGAATGCACGACGCCCGAGCAGTACATGGGCGACGTCATC
>JBFIEP010000541.1:0-2455 GCA_041603335.1 Elusimicrobiota bacterium
TCCAGCCGTGCTCGAATCCAAACGCGACATCATAGACGTCCAAGGGCAAATCGATCACGGCAAGGCGTATTCCTGCCTTTCCTACTTCTCCCCCCATGTACTGGAAATTTTTCCAGAATTCAGGATGACTCATCCCTAAATCATAATTAGAGCCTGCAAGGCCGCCAAACACGGGCATTTCCGGCATAAGCCGCCGCAGCGCAGCTAAGATCTCGTTTTCCCGTCCGTCGCCAAACGAGCCCATGTAAATTCCGATCGGAAATGATTTTTCATCCAATTCACAGGTTCCCATCTGGGAACACAAAGCCTCAGCGAGAACCTCTCCGGTTTTTGCGGAATTCTCCTTGAGCTCAACATCCACAAACCTCACGGAGGCGTCGGAAAACGAAACTAATAACACAGCCACCGTATGCTTAGAAACGGCGGCATTGGTTATTTCCGCGTAGGAAGATCCCCCCGTGACCACAACGGCATCAATCTCGGAAAGAATACCTTCGTGCACGCGAGCATGATCAAAATGGATCGACCCGAATACAATGGCGAGCATCGGCTTGGGGACCGCTGCCTTCGCGTCTCTTGCTGCTGCACGAGCCGCCTCAAAACCGTCTTCGAGACGACTCAGACCAATACCGACTCTCATACCCATCGGGCTTATTGTAATTGATAGACTCCATATCAGCCATGCCTTTTTCCTGGACGCTTGGGTTCTAACTACTCCTCCCGCAAAGCAAGGATTTGCTAGTATACAATCCGTTGTCGCCCTGGCGGATTACGCCAGGACAAAACGTACGCTGAGGTAAAACTCAGCCAATACGTTCTAGCCGCGGTAGCTCAGTGGTAGAGCACTGGTCTGAACAACCAGGTGTCGGCAGTTCGATCCTGCCCCGCGGCACCATTTTTTATGGGTCACGCGATGCCCTGTTCGGGTGCGCAGCACCATTTTCTTAAAAGCCCTCTTTTTGGAGGGCTTTTTTGGTGTAATGGCTCCTGGCAAACCATGAGGGTTTCCGCCACAATACCGAGGGTCCAATGCGGAACGTAATTTTCCTATTCTTCGCCTTTCTCCTCCCCGTCCAATCAATCGCGTCGGTCAAATGGCCGAGCTTAAACCAAGCACCCGCAGTCGTAGGCGGCGGTGCTCAAGACGCGGCGGTCATTGTCGGGATTGAAGGCTATTTCGCCGTCCCGCCGGTTCCAGGTGCCCGCGCGAATGCGGTGGCCTGGTATGACTACCTGACAACCGCACGAAAAGTTCCCCCGGAGAACGTATTTCTTCTACGGGATTCCGACGGAACCGTTGAGGAAATGGAGGAAGCCGCGGCCAAGGCGGCCGTGCTTGCGGGTCCCGAAGGAAAACTTTGGTTCATCTTCATCGGCCACGGAGCTCCGCACAAAAACGGAAAAGACGGCTTGCTTATCGGGGCCGATGCCCAACAGAAAGCCTCGAGCATCCAAAACCGCAGCCTGGGCCAGACAAAACTATTGAACATTCTTGGAAGGTCAAAGGCACAGTCGATCAATGTCGTACTTGATGCCTGCTTCTCCGGACGGAGCACGGCCGGGACCCCGCTTGTAGCCGGACTGCAGCCTCTCATCACAACCCGTCTTTCTCCTGCAACTGATCCGCGGTTCGTGGTCATGACCGCCGCAATGGGCAACCAATTCGCAGGCCCCTTACCCGGCGTTTCCCGCCCGGCTTTCAGCTACTTGATCCTCGGCGGCTTGCGGGGGTGGGCTGATTCCAATGCCGACGGCGATGTCACGGCTGGAGAGGCGATTGATTATTCCAAACGCGCGCTGCGCGCCACGATGCACGGACGCGATCAAACCCCCACGCTTATGGGCCCGGAATCGGCTTCGCTAGGACCCTCTTCAAAAGAAAAAGCACCCAGCCTGACTTCTCTCGCAAAGAGAGAACATAAAGGTATGTTCCAAGTTTCCAAACTCCCGAGCGTCCCTAATGTCCGTATGCCCCAAGCGTTCCAGAAGGTTCCCGGCTCGGGCTCGGACTGGCGTAATATGGATGTCGACGCCCTGGAAGCCTACGACAAAGCGATCAAACTCGACCAAAGTCAATCGGACGCATCTCTAAAAGCGGCACAATGGAGAAAACTCCTGAAGGACCACCCGGTTTATTCCAAAGAAGCCGAAGGCAGAGCCCAGGACTGGGATCGTTACGCGGCAGAGCAAGCTGCCGCTAAAAAAGCGCTGGACGAACGCAATGCCGTCCGCGACAAGGACTGGAAAAAGCTCAACCGACTTTTAGCATTGAGCGTTGTTTCCGTTGAAGATAAGGCGCGGTGGAGCATGATGTTCCTGGAAGCTTACGGGCGCTCACCGAAGGATAATCCTTATGCAAAACAACTCGGCAAACATACAGCTGTCATAGAGAAAGAACGCAAAAAAAAGACAGAAGCGTTCAAAGATAGACTTCGAGCAGAGGTATGGCGAAGAA
>JBFIEP010000542.1:0-2452 GCA_041603335.1 Elusimicrobiota bacterium
CCGATGAGCCGGGACTGCGCGCGGCCATTCTGGAGCGCCTGCCCTTGTGGGGATGCTTAAGTTTTGCCATCGCACTTTTTATAAATAGGCGGCCCCTGCTTTCTTATTGGCAGACGGGAGAGATCCCCGTAGAATTTTGGGTATTTCCGGTGGTGGGCGGCTTGTTTGCGATTGTTGGAATCGAGCTGCTTGGGTTTTGGGTTGTCGCGCAAATCGCCGTGCAGCTAAGAGAGCGCGAGCGCTACCGGGGCCGCTTCGCCGACTCGGCCATTAAGCGAAGTCCGACGCGGTAGCCGACCAGCTTTGTCCGAAGCGTCGATTGGGCTTTTTCCACGATTAAACCCGCATTCATGGGGCGCGCTGCCGCCTGGTTGAGCGTTTTTGTTTCGACGCCTTCGATCGTGTCTATTGGAGAGCCGAACGCCTCGGCTGCCGCGAGAGCAAATCCGTAGCGGTCAATGGGATCCGGCCCTGAGATATTGTAGATCCCGTTGAGGACGCTTTCTCCGAGCTCAACGGCGGCATCGGCGAGATTCGGCGCGTAGGTAGGCGTCGCAATCTGGTCTTTAGGAAGACGAATCGATTCGCCCCGTTCTATATTGTCGATAAGCCGGCGGACAAAGTTCTTGCCGCGGTCATCGTCGCTGTAGACCCCGGTTGTTCGAATGATAATCCAAGAGTGAGCGTGGTCCTGAATCTTCCTCTCGACTTCAAGCTTTTGCCGGCCGTATTCATTAATGGGGTTGGGAGGGTCTTCTTCCCGGTAGGGTCCCGATGCGCCGTCGAAGACGTAGTCGGATGAAAAATAAACGAGTTTGGCGCCGATATCGTTGACCGCATCCAAGAGCGGGTCGATGGGGGCCACATTCATCGAGCGGGTTTCTTCGGGGTGGGTTTCGCAATAATCCACGAAGGCATTAAACGCCGGGAGGTAGAGTACCTTGGGGCGGATGCGGTGGATGATTTCGCTAACCTTGTCGAAGTCGCGGAGGTCGAGGCGTTCGTTGGCAGCGGTTTCGTGTTCGAAGAATGTACCCGAGTAGGTGCCGATCGCGGGCTGCGAGCGGTGTGCGGCGGTGAGGCTTTCAATGAGGTGTTGGCCCACCTGGCCCGAGGCGCCGATGACGAGTGAAAATTTTTCGCTGTCGTCAGCCATGTTTGGGAGACCAGGAATACGGAATCGAAGGATCGTCATGCGGGATTCGAACGATCTCTTCGGGGTCGTGGGCCATGGTTGCGCAGTTAGCGACAATGGATTCGCCCTTTAACCCCCGGAATCCATTCCACACTCCCGGGGGAACGCGGACCAGGACATAGTTTTCCGGACTAAGGAGAATCTGCTGCGTTTCTCCCTTGGTCGGAGAATCTTTACGGGCGTCATAGAGGCCGAATTGAACGGCTCCGTAAACGCAGGCATAGTTGAGGGTCATCTCTTTGTGCAGGTGCCAGCCCTTTACGATCCCTTCAAAAACCGTGGAGAAATAAATTTCCCCGAATTTTTCGAAATGCGCATCATCGGAACGAAGCATGTGCATCACTTTTCCACGGTTGTCCGATATCTGTTTGAGCGGGTGAACGAGAACGCCTTCAATCATAAATAATCCTTGTACCAGGCAATGGTTTCGGCAAGGCTGCTTTCCAGAGAGTGGCCGGGTGCCCAGGAGAGAGTTTCGCGTGCTTTCGAGCAATCAAGAAATTGATCCCGGATCTCGTGCTTGGCGGTATTGCGGATATCGGGTTCCAGAGAGGAATTCATGCAGGTGCGGATCGCGTCGACTATCTCGAGAACCGATAGCGGGGACTCGGCTGCAAAGTTAAAGGCCTCGCCGGCGCAGCGGCCTGCCAGGAGGGCCTCTGCGGTGCGGAGATACGCCGCAGCGATATCGCGTACAAAAATATAATCGCGTTTAAATTTCCCGTCGGACCGGATGACCGGCCGCTCTCCGGCCAGCAGGGATTTGATTGTCCCCGGGACGATGCGGCTCCAGTGGAGGTCCCCGGGTCCGTAGACATTTCCGCACCGCGTGACCGCCACCGGCAGCGCGTAGGTCCGGTGGTAGGCCAGCGAGAGCAGGTCGGTGCAGCTCTTTGAAACCTCGTAGGGAAAGCGCCCCTCAAGGGCCATGTCCTCTGTATAGGGGAGTTTTTCTTTTGACCCATAGGCCTTGTCTGAAGAGGCGACGACGACGGCCTTCACATCCCCTGCCTGTCGACACGCGTCAAGAAGGTTGTAGGTTCCCTTGATATTCGTTTCAAATGTAGCGACGGGTTCAACGAGCGCCGATTCCACGAGGGCCTGCGCTCCGAGATGAAAGACGGCATCGAAGCGCCCCTTTGCGAGGGTCTTAAGCAGCAGCGGACCGTCTTCAAGGCGTCCGTCTACGTGCTCGATTTTTTCGATGTCCTTGGAGCGGATAAGGTCCGATCCGTCCGGACGTTCGAAAATAAGGGC
>JBFIEP010000543.1:0-2447 GCA_041603335.1 Elusimicrobiota bacterium
CCGAATCCTGGCCGAAACTTGTCGATGATCTTGATGCGGCCTCCTTCGAAAAAGCGGCAGGCAACGTCCGGAAATACCTGAAGACTCAAGGAGACGGATTCGTTACTTTCGGAAGCTTCAAGGTCGGACGCCAACGCCTCGACGACACACTGGCCGCATTCACTAAAATGCGCCGCCTTGCTTCGCGCAACGAACCCCTCAATCAGATTCTCCGGGAAAATTTCGACCTCTATCGCATCCAACGCTCCTCAAGCGTATCCGGTCATTTCTCGGCCTACTACGCGCCTACAATTCCCGCGAGCCGTAAACGGACAAAAGAGTACCGGTATCCGCTTTTTAAAAAACCAAACGATCTCATCGCCGCCGACCTAGGCAGCTTCAATAAAGCCTTGAAAGGGAAAAAAGCCTACGGCCGGGTTTCGAAGGATAATGAGTTCGTCCCGTACTTCGACCGCCGGGCAATCGATATCCGGGATTCCTTAAAAGGCCGTGGACTCGAAATCGCATGGCTTCGGAGCGAATTTGACCGCCTTAATATTCACATCCAAGGCTCGGGAATTTTGCGGTTCCGGGATGGGTCCGAAAAAATGGCACGCTTCGCCGCTACCAACGGCCTCCCCTATAAGAGTGTCGGCATGTCCGTCGTCGGTTCGGGAGCGATGCGCCGCGATGAAATTAACGCAGAAACGCTCCGCGCCTATTTGGAAGAGCATCCTGAAGGCGAGGCGTGGCTCTTGGCACGCAATCCCCGCTACACGTTTTTTTCCCTAACAAAACTACCGGAAGACGGGGAACCCTCAGGTGTTACAGGCCAGCCTCTAGTGGCAGGCCGCTCGATCGCGATCGATCCCAAAATTATTCCTTACGGTGCTTTGGCATTTGCCGCGCTGCCGCTGGTCCAGGTCGACGCCGATGGAAAAATGCTCGGGAAGCCCGTCACCTCCCGCTTTCTACTTTGCGCAGACACCGGAGGCGCGATCAAAGGCCCCGGTCGGGTAGACCTGTATCTCGGACACGGCCCCCGTGCGAAAGGCGCCGCGCATAATGTTTGGGAGCATGGTGATTTATACGTGCTCCTCAAAAAACTCCCCAAGAGGGTTCGATGAAAATTTTTCTTTCCCTATTCCTGCTCGCCCCCGCCGCAATCGCAGCGGATGCGCCCGTTGTTCGCAGCGGCATCGACGTCCTTCAGGAACGCGACTTCCGGGAACTCAAAGGAAAAAGCTTTGGATTGATCACAAATCAAACGGGAGTCGATGCAAAAGGAATTCTTACCGCCCGCATCCTTGCAGCGGCAAAAGACGCCAAGCTCGTCGCGGTCTTCTCCCCTGAACACGGTTTCCAAGGCATGCTCGAATCGACTTCGGTAGCCTCGGGACGCTATCTCCTCCCCGACGGACGCGACATCCCTCTCTATAGCCTCTATGGAGGAACACGCACACCGACAAACGAAATGCTTAAGGGCATCGATGCTCTCGTTTTCGATATCCAGGACATCGGGGCGCGCTTCTATACCTACGCGACCACCATGGCCTACGCGCTCGAGAAAGCCGCGAAGATGGAAATCGAATTTATCGTTCTCGATCGCCCTAACCCAATCAACGGAATATCGGTGGAAGGTCCTGTACTGGAAATCGAGGATGGGCTGCGCAGCTTTATTTCCTATTTTGAAATTCCGACCCGGCACGGTCTCACTATGGGAGAGATCGCGCGAATGCACAATTTCAAAGGGAAACTCGGAGCGCGCCTCACGGTCATTCCGCTTAAAAAATGGCGTCGGAAAATGTGGTTCGACGAAACAGGCCTTCCATGGGTTCGCCCATCCCCCAATATGCCCGACCTTGAGTCAGCCATCCTCTACCCCGGCATCGCCTGTTTTGAAGCCTCGAATATTTCGGTCGGCCGCGGAACGCCCATCCCCTTCCGGTGGATCGGAGCTCCCTGGATGAAAGCGCGTGCGGTCGTGAAACGGTTAAAAAAAGCGAAGTTAAAGGGCGTCCGCTTTGAAACAAAAACATTCACGCCGACAAAAAGCGTTTTCAAAGGAAAAAAGAGCCGCGGCATTAAAATGACGATCACCGACCGTAACGCCTTAAAACCCTTCCATGTTTTCGCGCACCTAGCGACGGCTCTTCGCGATCTCCATCCGGATAAATTTGAAATCGGAACAGACCGCACTTCCCGCCTCATTGGATCGAAACGGTTTAACGTCCACTATTTAAACGATTCAAAACCCGAAGTGATCATTGAACTCTTCGAGAACGAGGCCGCGCGATTCCGTGCTCAGCGCGAGCCCTACCTCCTCTATTGATCCCCTTCGCCTATTGCCTCTCGGGTGCGGCGGCCCTTCTCTACGAAGTTATTTGGGTTCGGGAACTAACCTTATTCTGCGGACACACGACACTGGCGGTATCGGCCGTCCTGGCAGCGTTCATGGGCGGCCTGGC
>JBFIEP010000544.1:0-2446 GCA_041603335.1 Elusimicrobiota bacterium
CCATCGGATTAAACGCGTAACCGAGATTATCGAGCATCCAAGAATCTCCGGCGGAAAGCAGAAAAATCGTCGAGAAAAAAAGCAGGACCATTTCCCGCAGAGGGAGACGCGTATGGAGGATACTGAGAAGGAATCCAAGCCCCCCTCCCAAGGCGGCACTTCCAATCGAGGCAAAAAACAACTGAAGCAGCCAAGAAGCCTCGGGCACGTGAACACCGGCCAACGCTCCCGCGGCGACCAACGCGATGAACACCGTTTGAAACATGACAACGCTGGCAAGATTATTGAGTCCGGTCATGACCAGTAAATGATCAGCCGTGGGTCCTTTAGCATCATACTCACGCATGACGTACCAGGTTGCAGCGGGGGCTGTCGCCACCGCGGCACAGCCGAGCAAAAAACCTACCGCAATACTGAGCGAAACGGTCATTTGCGGAAGGGTCCAGGCCGCCGCGAAGCAAGAGACAGAGACAATTCCAAACGTAGTTCCAATTTCGTAAGGGCTGAACCGGCGCAGCAGCCCTTGCGTGGTCTTAATCCGGGAGATATTAAAGACCCCACCGATAACGAACAAAATCAAACCGACGGCAAGATCGTTGACGAAGGTCAGCGGCAATACGACTTCCCCATTCCCCACCCAATACTTCATGCAAACGCCGCCGCCGATAAGCGCGATGATACGCGGAACCCGTACTAATTTCGCGAAATAGCCGCCCACGATGGCGACGAGAAGCATCAATGCGGCGAGCAGACTGGCGGAAAGGGGTTCGTTCATGAAAAGCTATTCGAAGATAGAGTTCAGAACTCCTGCTAGACGGACACCCGCTTTCAATAAACGAGCGTCCATCGCCTTCCGATGCTTAAAGGCATAATCCCACTTTAGATCCGGCATATCACTCTCTTCGGGACGTCCGCTCCAACCCTTCATGCAGTATTTTCGATCCTCGGGCTTAGCCGTCCCCGGGTAGACACGATTTCGCAATTGAATCGATTCATCAGCCCAATCAACGTAGGATCCCTTCTGCCAGGCTTTTACCTGCTTCGCAGAGGGATGGTTCAGAAACTCGCTATATTCGGTATAGGATAACTTCAAATGGTCGATCAATGATTCATCCCAGACGGCATGAAGCTTTTTGGGTGCACCGAACCATTTCACATGGCAGGTATTTCCCCCGAAATCCTTACCGTTGCCCACGTGCAGCGGTTGATGAACGTCCCCAATAAAATGAATAAGCAGCCGCAACGCCTCAATTTTTTCTTTCCGATCGGTCTTTTTCGATCTAAGCTTCTTTTCTAAGCTGCGCATTGCCTGGATAATGTCTCCCTTCTTCTTGGGAGCAAATTCATCTTTATAATTTTCACCCACAGGGACTGTCGCGTAATGCCAGGGTGCGAATTTCCCGAAATAGTCCTTATCCGGATGGGAGCGCATCTCATCGGCCCAAGTACTCGCGCGGGCGAGACTCTCAACGCCAAGCAATGCCTCGACACCCTCCTTAGCCTCGGAAGTCATATGAGCCTCCGCGATTTTCCCAACGACGCGGTGCCCCACCGGACCCCACGCACTTGCAGGAACGGCCGTAATTAAAACCAGGAAAATTGACTGTTTTAGCATCTAGTATCCCTCTCTGCGAGAAGGATACTAATTCCCTTTAGGTTCGGGGGCGGGCAATGGCTTGGCACGGCGTTCCGCGATGGCCGCTTTTTTGGAAGAAGGGACCCCGCCGGTCACCCGCAGAAGAATCGTTTGGCGAAGCTGTTTCTCCTTCTGCTTTTCGATTGCACGCTTCTGGGAAGATTTGCGCGTGCGCCGAATCCGGGGCTTTTTCTTCTCCGGTGCAGGCTTCAGGGTCACCGGTTCGGGGGGAGGCGGCACCGGTTCCGGCTCGGGCTTGGGTTCTACGACCGCAATGGGAACCGGGACCGGCGCAATCCGCGTATAGAATAAATAGCCAATCGCTCCGGCGAGTAAGGCGATAAGGAAAAAAACGACCTTTTCCGGAGTCCCGATCGTCGTCCCGCCCGCTAAAAATCCCCGCTCGGAACGCTGCTTGGATTGAAGATCCCGAAAACCAACGAATTCCCCCCTAAGCGAAACCGCGTCATCGTGTTCATGCTTTAAATTTTTTCCAACCTCATCGATTCGTTCCTGAAGGGTTGCCGTATACATCCGCATCATCGTATTAACCGCATCGGTGTCGACATTACCTTCAAGATGTTCCAAACGTTTTTGGAGGTCCGTCACATCCCCCGTCAAACGGTCTTCAACTTTTTGCGCCGACTGGGCCGCTTCAAGACTCGCCTCACGCAAATGAAGGATGTCCATCTGAAGCGGCTCTATCTTGGCGATACGCTGCTCAAGCTCCTTTCTTTCCGCATCCGCCGCTTCATGGCGGTGTACACCGCGGTCGGAATCGCCGCGCAGCTCGACAAGTTCTTGATGCCG
>JBFIEP010000545.1:0-2436 GCA_041603335.1 Elusimicrobiota bacterium
CTACAAAAGCGACCCGACCTACACGGAAGCCCGTCTTCATCTGGGACGGCTTTATGAAAAACTCAAAGAGCCCAATGAGGCGTGGCGCCAATACTCACGCATTCTCGCAGTTGACCCCCGGCATGAAGAAGCTAAAAAGAAAACGAAAGCACTGCGGCCGCAACTCACTAAAAAACCATCGGAACTCATTCCGGAAAAACGTCTCAAGAAATATTTGCCCGTCACACGGGCGAATTCAGATCCCAAAATGCCTGTAGTTCGTGTTGCGATTGGAACCACAGCCGGGGGGCAACCTGCGGCCAAGAAAGCGGTTGCGTTCGTTGTCAATGGACCCTTTCAAATCATCGACCCCGAGTCAAAAAAAGTACTTCTATCAGCATCGGGGAAAACAACATGGGAGGCGCGAAAAGTCGGGCGCGGCTTTTCCTACGAGCTGCTTGACGGTGCCAAAAAACAACGCCTGACGTTTAAACGGGTCATCGCGATACAGCCAATAAATCCGGAGAAGCACTCTACGATTGTTCAACGACTCGATCTCTCCCGGGGGACACGATGGGCCGCTCAGGGAGACCGCCAGCTCAAGGGCACCGTGGAAATTCGCGCGCGCGAAACCCGAGGACTCTATCTGGTCAATCATGTTCCACTCGAGGACTATGTCTACGGCGTCATCAATGAAGAAATGCCGAAAAAATTCGACCTCGAGGCACTCAAGGCCCAAGCGGTCATTGCCCGCAATCACGTCCTTATTTCAAAAAATCAATACCGTTACCATCGACGCTACAAGTACGATGTTTGCGACGGCCAGCACTGCCAAGTTTATAGCGGTGTCGGAGGAGAGTCCGGAAAGGGCCGCACCGCGGTCAACGCAACGCGGGGCCAAGTGCTCCACTACAAGAAGCGGCTCGCGCAAACTCCCTACTCGTCAAACTGCGGCGGACATACGCAGGACTCCGGAGAGGTCGGCGGCGGTTGGCACGGTGCACCTTACCTTCTCGGCCGCAAGGATGTAAAAAACGGACCTTCGGAACGCAAAAGCCCCTGGGAACTCGACCAGTGGCTCAAGTCCCGACCCAAAGTATTCTGCAACCTCCCCGCCTATCTGCATCCCGCACAGTTCCGCTGGTCCCGCGTGCTTTCCGCAAATGAACTTGGCGACCGCGTACGACTGCGCAATTCAAAACTCGGCCTCTGGCGCAAGCTCAACATTCTCAAACGCGCCAGATCCGGAAACGTGAACAAACTTCTCGTTGCGGGCACGCGCGGGCGGCACGTGATTGAGAAAGAAA
Organism: Elusimicrobiota bacterium; assembly: GCA_041603335.1. GTDB lineage: Bacteria > Elusimicrobiota > Elusimicrobia > UBA1565 > UBA1565 > UBA1565. The sequence continues at coordinate 1,287 of JBFIEP010000545.1, forward strand.
CCCGGATGCGGGGGATTTTCGGTTTATCCTCGGTTCGCAATACGATGTTTACCTTTGAAATTGAACGCAACCACAAGGGCGTACCGACAGAGATTTATATACACGGCGGCGGCTGGGGACACAATGTGGGCCTTTGCCAGTACGGCGCCCTCGGACGCGCTCTCGCCGGACAGAGCTACAAAGAAATTCTCTCCCACTACTACCAGGGAACGGAGATTTCGTCTTTAGGGTATTAGGCTGAGGGCCGTTGGGCCCTCCCTCTCCAAAAATAATTTATTTCAGGAAGGAGCGTGCATCTCCCCCCAGGGGGGAGATGGGCGAAATAGAGCGGGGAGCGAAGTCTTTTCCAGACCTGCGCGGCCTGGAATATCAAGTCTTGAAAAAATCCAAAAAGGGCCACTTAATATTCCAGTACAGAACGCTTTCAAATATTTTTATTTCGCGCCGTGGGCGCGATGCTTGAAGATTCGCTTCACGAATCTCCAAGCCCGGGGGGCTACCCAACTGCCGACACAAGAAGTGAATTTAATTCTTTTTTGGGACCCCCCAAAGCCCCCCACGGGGGCGCGGGAGCTGGGGGGAGCGAAGCTCCAGCGCTGGAGGGGGGAGCAGATCTTTTTATTAAGGCGAAAGCCTTGCGCAGTTCCAATCGCCGCCTTCGCGGATATATTGGAAGCGGTCATGAAGACGGTCTTCACAATCCTGCCAAAACTCAATTCGCAGCGGCTTGATTCGAAATCCGCCCCAATGCGGGGGCCGGGGAACCGAGCCTGAGTACTTCGCCTTCATTTCGGCCTGTCTCGCCTCAAGCACCGCGCGGCTCTCGATCGGTTCACTCTGATCAGAAGCCCAGGCCGATATTTTAGAACCGTGCGGGCGCGACGCGAAATATTCATCGGCTTCCTTATCGGAAACCGCCTCGACATCCCCAAGGACGCGAATTTGACGCTTGAGCTTGGGCCAATGAAAGGTTAATGACGCCCGCGGGGTGACGACCAGTGCTCGCCCCTTCGGGGAACGGAAATTCGTATAAAAGACAAAGCCTTGGGCATCGTAAAATTTTAGAAGAACAATGCGTCCGTCGGGATACCCATCCGCACCCAAGGTCGACAAGCAGCATGATTCGGGGACGCGCTGGTCCGCGTGTTCC
>JBFIEP010000546.1:0-2432 GCA_041603335.1 Elusimicrobiota bacterium
CAGCATGCCGATATTCGCGTTATTTTTTGTGCTTGCGGGATACAATCTCCACCTCTCGGAATTACCGCATTTGGGCGTGTTAGGCATCGTTTATATTTTGTCCCGTGCGTATGGGAAATATCACGGCGTACGCCGGGCTGTGCTCGAGCAAGGCAAAGATGCAACCGTCCCCGAGACCATCGGGCTAGGGTTGTTGTGTCAGGCTGGAGTTGCGATTTCATTCGGTGCCTTTCTAGTGGAGCACTGGCCGCACCCCGTTGCAAGCACCATCAATACCGTCCTTCTCGCATCGGTTGCAGTATTTGAACTGACAGGACCGTTGTTTGTTAAGGGAACCCTGATTAAGGCGGGCGAAGTGAAAGCGGTCACCCTCCTGCGTCCGGGATTTCTTCAAAGGACCTGGATAAGTCCGGGACCGGGAATGAATCGTATGCTCAAGCAGGTTTCCGAAGAGGGGACCCTCCCTAAAAATTCAGAAAATATGACTGCGCGGCATTTAATGCGTACCAATATCAGCTTTCTTCCCCAGAATAGCGACTTCGACGCAGTGCTTGAATTTATCGAGCGGAGCCGTTTCCATGATTTTCCTGTCGTCGACGATGACGGTCTGTATGTCGGAATGATCCATTTCCGCAAGATTCGAGCCCAGTTGTATGGTTCTGCATCGGCGCGGAGTGCGACAGCGGGAACGCTCGCCGATCCGGAAACCCCTGTTGTGACGCCCGATGCAGAGCTTCCCGGAATCCTTAAACTCTTTCACAAGCACAATTTAGGGGAGATCGCCGTTGTAGAGGACTTGGAACACAAGCGGCCGATCGGTCTCATCGAACAGCGCGACCTACTGCGCGTTTTACACGTTTAAGCGTTTAGCACGGTGAAGTAGAACGCTGCTCCCTTCCTTCATTATGAACTACGGGAACTTGGAGCTTATTTTGAGGCTTTCCAGTCGGAATGGGTCATGCCGAACATGTATTCATCACGGACCCAATCCCCTCTACGGAAGTAGGAACGGAGTGTTCCCTCCTTCCTGAGACCAATTTTTTTGAGAACCTTGGCTGAACGTTTGTTGCCCGTCCAGCAGGTCGCTTCCAGTCGGTGTGCCCCTTGTTGGAAAGCCCAATCCCGGAGTTTCCGACCTGCTTCGGGGGCATAGCCGTTTCCCCAATGGTCCGGATGCACGCTGTAGCCAAAAACTCCCACACCGACATGGCCCCATCGGAGATTAATGCCGCCTACCCAAATTCCGGATTTTGTGAAGATCGAAAAAGTGAGTATTTTGGGATTTGCCGGCTTCCAGGCATCAACATGGGTCTTTACATAAGAGCGTGTATCCCGAATAGACTTCGGTAATGGAAATCCTGCGTTCATCGCAACAACTTCATTCTTGGCGTTCTCGTAGATGGGGGGAAGGTCGGCCATCCGGATCGGTCTAAGTGTAAGCCGTTTTGATTTTAGTTCGAAGCGTTTCACTTCGCCTTAAGGTATGCCTTCACGGCCTTCCACTGGCCGGGGCCGTCCAGACGTCCTTCTTCCAGTACCTTGGACCAATCGCCGCTGCCTAGATAATGATCTCTGGAGAACGGATAAACGCTGGCCTTTTGTCCCTTATTGGAACGCACCCATCGGTATAGGGTGGGCAGGGTGAAATCCGTGATTCCCATTGAATGGTAGGAGAGGTCTTCAGGGAATATCGATTCTTGTTTTTTATCGGTCAAGAGGTCGAAGAGTTCCGAACTCGCGACGTAGAAGATGTTGACCTTGGCCTTTTCAGCGTCCAGCTTGGGCAAAACATGCTGGGTGAATATCGAACCCGCCGCATGACCGAGAAGAACGATTGTTTTTTTGGTCTTCGCCCGGCGCATGGCATAGACCCCTTGGGCCGCCGCCGTTGCCGGAGGGAGTCCAAGGGCTTTGCGGTCGGGGACGGGCTGGCTCGGACGCGTAACGAATGGAGTGATGACTGCAGGCATTGCCTTGAGTGCCGTTATGAGCATGGGCCAGATCTCGTTGGGATCCCACGGCGTCAGCGTGATGAGGCGTCCCTTCGGGAAATTCCCGGCGTACATTTGAAGGGGTTGCGGGTCGGCGTGTGTCGGCCCGTCTTCTCCCGTCATAGAACCGGCGTGTCCATTGATCATGATCCAGCACCGATTCGGGTCTCCTGTCATTTCGTGACGGAATTGCTGGCTGATCGCGTGGCAGCGGGCGGGAATGTGCTCGAGCGGGGCGATAAACGCGGAATAGGAACTGGAGACACCGATGTGATGACCGAAGGCGGATACCCCGCCCATCATGCCGCCCATGGCATCTTCGCAGATTCCGCCGGCCGAAATAAATCGTGATTCTGGGTTTTTTACGGGATGGAAAAATCCTCCCGGAAAGTTTTTTCCCGCTGCCGAGACGCTCGTCGAATTAAGCAGATCGGCTGCACA
>JBFIEP010000547.1:0-2431 GCA_041603335.1 Elusimicrobiota bacterium
GCCGAGAGGAAAAGCGCCGGTGTCGGAAGCGGCCAGTTGGCTTCCGCCGGAGGCGCGACGCCGGCAATCCGGGGGCAGTCTCCCGGACGCTCTTTTCTAGGGGGAACTTCCGGAGGAGGACGTCACGTCCCCAGCAGCAATCCCAACCGCCAAGCCTCTGCCACGTCGGCAGGGACTTCCGGCGGACAATCGGGATTTATGGGAGGCGCGGGAGGCGGTGCTGCACCGGTTTCAGCAGGTGCAAGCGGTTCCGGTGCGCAAAGTGCGTTTTCACAGGCCGGTGCGGCGGCGGGCGCACACGGGTCCGGGTTCCAAATACCTGGCGGCGGCGGTGGTGGCGGCGGCGGAGAGCGTGGAGGATTGCTGGGAGAGGGATCCGGAAGCAGCGGTGGTTCCAGTCGTCCGGTTCGTGCGGCCGATAAACGGGAGTTGAAATTTCAGGCGAAGGATCATCTTAAGGATGCGGGAACGTACCGCGGCGGAGTTGCGGTGCCGATGTTGAATCGCCAGCGGGCGAGCGCGACGGTGCAGGCGGCGGCGTTGAAAATTCAGTCGGTCTCTCTCGGCGCGTTAAAGAAGGCGGTCGACAAAAAGGCCGGGCAGTTTAAAGATATCACCGGGGCGCATTCCCTGTTGATGGATACTTCCGAGCAGGTCGCGGGGATGAAGAAGCGAGTCGATTCCGCGGTTGCCGATATGGTGAAGGGGGCCCGCTACGCGAAGTATATTCCCAACAACTGCAAGATGGTTACGACCCGGACGCAAACAATTTTCGTCCAGTCTCCAAGCGGGTCCCACGCATGGAATCGTCCTAAGGGCGATAAATATCAACCGAAGGAGCGTAAGTACGGTCATTACGAGACCAATACCATTACGACGGATTTTCGGACCCTGTCGCTGAAGGGGCAGGATCTTATGGATGGGGCTGTCCGTCGTGCGAAAAATGTCGGAATCGAAGCAAAAGCGGGAGCGGATATGACGGGTGACGCCTTCGGACCGGTGATCGATGGCCTGCGTGCCAATCCCGATCCCAAGCAGGCGGCACGCGCCGATTCCCTTGAGGCAATTGCCGTCCGCATTCAAAACGATCTCGACAGTGTCGCCTCTAAGCTTCCTACAGCTGCCGCCAAGGTCGGGGCCGTCGGGGGAAAGCAGACGCCGCATAGCAAGGTTAAAACCGCCGCTAAAAAGGGTGCTGATACGATTCGGGAGTTGACCGCTGAGATTAATCGCCGCGGGCCGGGATATCCTGCCCATGCTGCCAGGCAGAATCTGTATCGTGCGATGGGCGATGCATCAACGCATTCTAAGGCGGCTATGATCGGCGTCAACGGAATGACCGGCGGGGTCAACGATTCGATCGATTCCCTGCATAGTACGGGCAAAAGCGCTACCAACGCGTATGTTCGCCTATGCGACAGCTACCACAACCTTAAGACGTTAGAGAAGAAAGCCAAGAAGTAGGCTATAATCGGGGGCGATGAAACACGCCCCCGGGTTCCCTAGAATCGTCGAACGCCAACCTAGTTTGGTAGAATAGGTCCGAGCCTGCTATGGAAATCGGAATCGTTGGCCTTCCGAACGTCGGTAAATCGACGCTGTTTAACGCCCTGACATCCGGTCATGCGGCGAGCTCTAATTATCCCTTCACAACGATCGAGCCCAACGTGGGTGTTGTCCTGGTTCCCGATAACCGTCTCGCTCGTTTGACGGAAATCTTTTCCCCCAAAAAGACAACGCCGGCGGCGGTTAATTTTGTTGATATCGCGGGCCTTGTTAAAGGTGCCGCGACGGGTGAGGGGCTTGGCAACAAATTTCTGGCGAATATCCGCGAGGTGGATGCGATCATTCATGTCGTCCGTTTGTTTAAGGATGAAGATGTTGTCCACACGCTCGGAGACGTCGACCCCCAGCGGGATATCGATGTTATCGAAACAGAATTAATTCTTGCCGACATGGCGAGTGTTGATAAGCAAATCGACAAGCTTACCGGAAACGCGCGAAGCGGCGACAAGGCCGCTATTGCCCAGTTGGAAGTTCTGAAAAAAGTTAAGGAGACGCTCGATGCGGGCAGCCCCGCGCGCGCTTCGGATTTCAGCGCAGAGAACCTTAAGGATTTTTTCCTGCTGACGTCTAAGCCGGTGTTGTATGTCGGGAATACCGATGAGAGCCCGGCCCCGGAAGTCGTGGAAAGGTTTATTAATTTCGCGAAGGAGCAGGGCGCTTCTGCGATAACGCTGTGCGGGAAAATCGAAGCCGAGATTCTCCAATTGCCCGAGGAAGAGCGGGGTATGTTCCTTGAGGATCTCGGTGTGGAAAAAACCGGCTTGGAACGCGTTATCGTTGCCGCCTATGAACTGCTCGGTTTGCAAAGTTACTTCACCGGCGGCGAAGACGAGGTCCGCGCGTGGACGATTATTAAGGGTATGAC
>JBFIEP010000548.1:0-2429 GCA_041603335.1 Elusimicrobiota bacterium
ATCTCATCTGACACGGCGGCGATTTTTGGTGAGGCATCGTATTTAAATCGACGGCTCATGCCTCCGTTTAAATGGAAATCTACACGCCGATGGACCACCCAGGCGGGGCCGCCCCAACGCGAAGCCAGATAGGCAAGGGCGGCAGCATGCGCTGTATGGGCGTGCAGGATGGGCGTATGGCGCGATGCCGCAGCCGCGCGGCGTAGGCGCCACGCGGAAACGGGATCCCACTCACTCCAAAAGGGAAGATGGAGCGTTTCAAAACCCTCGCGCTTCGCCGCCCGGCTCAAGGCCTCTCCTTTGCGGCACACGATGATATTGGCATGCCCCTTCTCACGCATCGCATGAGCGAGATAGAGAAGTTGACGCTCTCCGCCGCGAAAGCCGCGCTCGCTATCAAGATGGAACAGCGTGAATCGCATCTTCGTATATCCTTTCCGTTTCATCTATAAATCGATCGAAGCCAAAGAGGTCGTCGAAACGGCGACGCCCCTCTACTCCAAACTTTTCGCGCAAAAATGAATCTGCCACAAGATTACTCAATGCTTCCGCAAGAGCGGCCTCATCTCCCGGGGGGACAAGCGCTCCGGTTTTTCCATCCACGACGTATTCCGGAAGACAACCAACACGCGTCGCGACCAACGGTCTCCCGACCGCCATCCATTCAACTGCGGCCCGCGAAACCGCCTCCGATCCTATAGACGCTACAACCCCGACATGACACCGACGCATGTAGCGCAATGCATCCGGGACCCATCCCGTAAATTCAATATGATCGCCGATTCCCAGCACCCCGGCGGACTCCTGAAGTTCAGCACGGCTTACGTTTTCCTGTTTACCGACAATTAGAAATTGCGCCTCCGGGTAATCCCTGACAACTCTCGCTGCCGCTCGCAAGAGAACGGGGTGTCCCTTCACGGGATCGAGCCGGGCGACGATTCCAATCGTAACGGGACCGTTAGACGGAGAAGTCGGTGCTCCGGGATCACGGCGCCCTTCATATATAACGCGGGAAGGTCGATCTTTGGAACCAAACAAGACTTTATATTCCGAATGAATCTTCTCATTGGCGGCTATAAACCCGTCGGTCCGCGACCATAAAAAAGCGCTCCCAGGGCGGCGACGCATCATCCGTGCATCCCCCCGGGTTCGAAGGACGGGAATCCGGCTCTGACGGCCCCGGTGCCAAGCGGCAAGTGCGACCGCCAATGTATGAGCCGAGCCTGTGTGCGCCACAACGAGATCCGCTCCAAAATCCGAAAGCCGCCGCCGCAACCGGGGCAAATCAAGCCACGCATGCGAGTACCCGGTGGTTTCGAGTCCAAGACGTTTCGCCGCGTGCAGGGGGGGACGTCCCTCAAGCCCGCAAACAGAAACGGTATGCCCACGTTGTGCAAGTCCATGGGACGCACGCAAGGCATACTGAACCAAACCGCTATCGTAGGGTTCGTCGATTAGGGAAACAATCTTCATACCGATTCCTTATCCTTCACACCCATCATTTCAATCGCTTCGTCAAAAACAGCATCGACTCCGATTAACTTCATGCACAAAAAATGACCTTCCGGACAGATGTGGGAACCATGCAAGCCGCAGGGACGGCAAGCCAAATCAGCTTCAAGGACACGGTGCCCCTTACCATAGGGAAAAAAACCCAATTCCCGGGTTGTGGGACCGAAAATAGCCAATGTGGGGACGCCATGCGCCGCCGCCACATGCATCGGCCCCGAATCATTCGTCACGAGCAAGCTCCAACGTCCGGCTGCACCCATCAGTTCAGACAAAGACGTTTGACCGACCCAATTCAAAAGATCGACGCCGGATTCATTTTCTATTTCGGCTGCGAGATTTTTATCTCCCGGCCCCCCGATCAGCATGACACGAACTCCCGTTTCCATTCTGAGGCGAGTCGCCAAACGGGCAAAGCGTTCGGGAAACCATTGCTTTGTTTTCCAAACAGAACCGGGATGGAGAGCCGCGATTTTTTCATCAACCCCCACGCCCGCCTCGGAGAGCCGCCGCGCGATGGTCTTTATCGCCTTACTCGCGTCCTCTCCGCGACGATCGGCCAAATACAACGAGTCGGCGCGATCAGGCCGCAAATCAGGTTTTATCGGAGTGAGCAGGGCCAGGTTTCTCTCGACGTCCGGCATGCTCCAGGAAAAATACACTGTTTCATGATAGAAGAACGCACCGGCACTTGTTGAAAAACCGATACGCCGCGGAAGCTTGGCGAGTCTCAACAGCAGCGCAGTTCTAAAACTGCGATGCGCGCCTAAAGCCAAATCGAACCCCTTTCCGCGCAATTCTGCCGCGAGGGTAAACAGCCCTCTAATACCCCCATGGCGCCCTTTCTTATCCTGTTCCATCACCTCATCAACCCACGGCGACTCTTGAAAAACCGACGCCGTTTCCGGACGGGTCAGAAC
>JBFIEP010000549.1:0-2429 GCA_041603335.1 Elusimicrobiota bacterium
TAAGTACTTCGTTTTAGCTGCCGGCGCCGTCTTTGTTTTGATCACAGGCCTGCCGATCCTGCATCACATTTATCCTCCGGCTTTATTCGGACGGGAAGCCCACGCATGGACCGCCGCTGTTTTTGACCGTGCAGAACTAGGCCGGTCCGGTTTTTTCTCACTGGGATTGAGTTCCGCGACGCTATTTCTCCTGGGATTGTTTTTGATGGAGGTCGCAATTTTACCCGGGTTCTGGTGCCGTTCCGTCTGCCCGGGCGGAGCGCTCTATTCGCTGCTCGGGCGGTTTCGATTGCTTCGCGTCGAGAGGGATATTCCGGGGTGTGTGGATTGTTCCTTGTGCGATGAGAAATGCCCCATGGGCTTATTTCCGATGTCCGATAAAACCGGCATGGAATGCGACAACTGCGGCATTTGCATTGATGCCTGCCCGACTCATGTCTTGAGCTATAAAGTGAAGGTTCCCCGCAAGCATCTCTCCGCTGTTCTTGCGTTGGCGCTGTTAACGACGGGAGCGGCGGCGCATCACATCATGGGAATCCCGCATTATTCCTACGATGACAGTTATCCCCAGGCGCCCGTCCTTAAGTTAGTGGAAACGGTAGGCCGATGGGAGTTCCAATTAACGGGGTATCCGGGAACACCCACCCCCGGCGTGCGGACAGAGCTCCATACCTACGCGTACGATGAACGCTCAAAGACTCCCTTCACAAATGAAATTGAAATTCAGATATTTCAGTTGAACGCGTTTGGCGGCAAGGAGATTATTTACGGCCCTACGAACGGACGGCGTGATAAGTTCCTGTATAAATTTTTTCCGACCTACCCGGTGGATGGAAACTACGAAGTCGTCCTAACGTTTGATGATGGGGAGCAGATATCAACATTAAGGTTCCCTCTCGTTGTTGGAGAGCCGGGATCTCCGTGGACGACCATCGCACTTTTTAGTGCTGGATTGGTTTTTTTTATCATTGTGATCCGGGCGATTCGCATTAAGCGGCGGCGGGCGGCCCTCGCGTGAAGATGAATAATCCCGCCGCTAAAAAGCGGCGACTGCTATTGCTGCTGATACCGTGGTTAATTCTTTCCGCGTCTATCGGAGTGATTATCTACGACAATGTTCGCGACCGCGGAGGGGCGATTACGGAAAGCGGCGCCGCCACGGCGATTGATCCCGTCTGCGGAATGAGTGTCGGCACCCATAGCGCGCATCGTACTACCCACGAAGGAAAAACCTGGTTCTTTTGTCACTCGGGATGCCGCGATTCTTTCATAGCGGATCCCGATTCGTATATCGCGGCTCCCGCTTCCGGTGAGTCGCATACCATGAAAGGAATCCCGACGTGGATGTATCAACTCGGCGTCGCGTTGATTATTCTTCTTTCCTTCGTCGTTTTCGAGCGGATGAAGGGCGGGGGGGATATTCCCCCGCGTTATGATCTAACACGCCTGCCGGGAGTTCGGGCGGCCCTTAAGTCTCCTTTCTTTGTCCTGTCTTTGCGCGCAATCACGGCGGCTTCATTTTTAATTGTAATCGCGGCAGGATTATTCGGCGATCAAAACCCGGCTCTTAATATCGCGCCGTTGTTGACCTGGACGGTATGGTGGGCGGGTTTGGTAGTCGTGATCCTGTTTCTAGGGAAGGCTTGGTGCACGGTCTGCCCATGGGACGCACTCGCCTCATGGATCGAGAAATTATCGGGGGGAGGGTTAGGTCTTCGCTGGCCTGCCTCGATGCGTAATATTTGGTTTGCGGTTGGATTTTTTGTCGCGTTGACCTGGGTTGAGTTGGGAATGGGAATTACCTTGATCCCCCGTGCGACTGCGTGGGTCGCTCTTGGAATGCTGGCATTAGCCATTGGGTCGGTTCTCGTGTTTGAAAAGAAAGCCTTTTGCCAATACGGGTGCTTGGTGGGGCGTGTTTCCGGTCTCTACGCGATGTTTGGCGCGCTTGAGGTGAGGGCGGCCGATACCGGTATTTGCGGATCCTGTTCGACGATGGATTGCTTCCGCGGCAACGAGAAAGGCGATCCGTGCCCGACCAATCAATTTTTGCGCGTGATGGACCAGAGCACGTACTGCACGATGTGTACGGAGTGCTTTAAATCCTGCCCCCACGACAACGTGGCGCTGCGTGTGCGTCCTTGGGCGGCTGATATGGAAAAGGAAGGCAAGCCGCGCGCCGATGAAGCCTTTCTTTCGCTGGTGTTGTTATCCATGACTTCGTTTCATGGTTTGACCATGACGCCGCGTTGGGCGGAAATGAGTGCAGGGAACTCGTTTACCCTTCTGATGGCCGTTATCCTTGCGATCCCCATTCTGATTTACGCGGCTCTCGTGTGGGCATCGTCGACAATCGCTCCTGAAGTGGGGTATCGAAAACTTTTTATCTCCTATGCCTATGCGATGCTTCCTATCGCGCTCTTTTACCA
>JBFIEP010000550.1:0-2417 GCA_041603335.1 Elusimicrobiota bacterium
ATGATGGATATCTCTATGTCTTTGGCGGCGACAACGCCATTTTCCCGCAATCCACCGTTTATTCGGCCCCGATCAATGATAACGGCTCCCTCGGACCGTGGAGTACTCAAACCGCCCTCCCCGCCGGGAGAAGCGGTCATGCCGTCGCGGTTTCAAGCGGGCGTGTGTACGTGATGGGAGGCGTTGGGGCTGGATTAGAGACAACCGTCTATCGGGCCGATTTGTCGGCAGGGAGTGTGAGCGCCTGGACGACGGAGGGAACCTTCCCGTTGGGTCTTTTCCGGCATTCTGCGGTTGCTTCACGGGAGCATCTCTATGTGTTGGGAGGGTATGACGGGTCCTCGACCCGCGATGAGGTTTATATCTCGACTGTTTCTCCCGATGGAACCGTTGGAACATGGTCTACGACGAAATCTTTGACAGATGAGCGTTTTGCGCTCGCAGCCGCCTTTGATGGACGGAATTTCTTCGCGATCGGAGGAACCGACGGGGCTGCCGTTCGCATCACCGTCGATATCAGTTCCAGCACCGGAACGGAATATCTTTCAGAAGCCGCCTCGGATTCCGGATTTACGACGGTCGTTTCTTCTTCCGATTGGAATCCGGGGACTTCAAGCGAGCTCTCCGGACTGACGCCGAATACAACCTATTATTTACGAACGAAGGCGCGGAGTGTGGGACAAAATGAAACGCTTCCTTTGAGTTTCGGTGCGGCGGCGACGTTTGCCGCACCGCCTCTCAGTGCGGCTTCTACCTTTACCGCCATCGACGTGAGTTCCATATCGGTTTCCTATCTTGCCGATGATAATGGAGTTGGGACCGAGTTCCAGGTAGAGGCCTCGACCGCGTCTGACTTTACGGGCCCTCTCTTTATCAGCAGCTGGACGACGAATGTCTCGACCACGGTGGCAGGATTGACTCCCAATACCTCGTATTTCCTGCAAGTGCAGGCACGCGGCTGGGACAAACGGGTCAGCCCGTATCAATCCCTAGGTTCGACGTGGACCTTAGCTAAGGAGCCGACCGGAGAAGTCATTTCGGCCGTGCTTACGACGGGTTTTACGTTGACTTGGTCCGCCAACGGCAATCCCACCCCAACCGTTTACGATGCGGAAGTCTCCACCGAGTCGAATTTCGGAACCCTCGCCGCTTCCAGTGCGACACTTAATACGAGCGTGGTATTCTCGGGGCTAGTGAGTGCGAGCACGTTCTATGCCCGGGTGCGGGCTCTTAATGGTGTTTCTATTGGAAGCCCGTACACGGCTGTTGTTTCGACTTATACGGAACTCGACTCGATTGCTCCGGGTAAACCCCTTGATGTTGCTGCCTATCAAAGCGGCGTCGCGGGCGGTTTGTCTGCAAAATGGACCGCGCCGGGTGATGATGTCTTCTTGGGAGATCTCGTGCCGGGAAGCAAATACTACGTGCAATGGAGCACGGAGGCTCCCGCGGGAGTGGCATGGAGTACCGCTTCTGCGCAGGTGGTTATCACAACCGGGCCGGTATCGGCCGGGACTACTTCTACTATTGATTTAACCGGAATCCCGACATCCACCATCGCCGCGATTCGCGTCTGGGCGGAAGATGAAGCCGGAAATTATTCGGTTCCGTCGGATACCTTCACGGCATTCTCCTCGTCGTTCTCATTTACGAAAATTAGCGCATTAGGCGTCTCCATAGGAACTGAAACGGCTCTGGCGCTTGACGGGCAGGACCGGCTGATCGCTTTGTATTCAAATGAATCAGGCGGTGCTCTGCTAGCGAGGACGCGCACGGCCGGCGTCTGGGGTTCGGCGGAATCGGTGGATGCGGGAGGGACGGGACGATTTGTAAGCTTGGCGCTTGATTCGTCCGATGGGGTGCATGCGGCGGCACAGGGTTCTGTACGCTACTCCTCACGGACATCCTTGGGATCGTGGGGAACCAATGTTCCCGATGCGGCAGGAGAAGGGCATGTTTCGTTGGCCGTTGATGGAGGCGGCAGTCCCCAGATTGTTTATAACCAGGGAACTGCCGGTGCTCATACTTTGCAGCATGGGCGTTATGAAGCCGGGGCCTGGCGATTTACTCCGGTAGATGCATCCGTCGCAACAGTCGGGAGATACCCGAGCCTCGCTCTTGACGGCAGCGGCTCTCCCCGCGCGAGTTATTCCGATAGCACCAATGGGGGGCTCCGGTATGCCTCTTTCTTAGCCGGGGCCTGGGTGTTAAGGACGGTCACGACTCCGGGCGGCGGTGACGTGAAGTCCTCCCTGGCTCTCGACGGCAACGGCGCCAGTTATATCGCTTACCGGGATAACGGGACGGGTGATTTAAAGATCGCAACTGAAACGGTCCCGGGAACCTGGAATATCAGGACGGTTGATAACGGAAATCTGGATTGGCCTGCGATAGCACTAGACGGCAGCGGGAACCCG
>JBFIEP010000551.1:0-2416 GCA_041603335.1 Elusimicrobiota bacterium
ACCTGATTATTTTCGGAAGTGCTTGGCGGCAATTGGATGTTTTCAAAATTTTCATCAAGAATAAGATCTTCGCCAAAAAGAAAGCACGCTTCTGTTTTCTCGACGGAGAGGACTACCCCGACACCTTTTCCGAATGCATCTCAATCGGAACGTATTTCAAACGGGAGCTCGAACCTTCCGCACCGGAAGGGGCTCTTCCAATCGGCTTTTCAATCCCTTCCGAAAAAATCCGCGAAACACCGTTGGGGAAAATTAAACGCTTCGCCCTGCACGTCCAATGCGAAGAAGCCTACAAGATCAAGGAAATCAAAAAACACTGCCGAAAACACTACGCCTTCAAGGACGAACGCCATTACTACGACGATATCGCGCGGTCTAAATACGCGATCACGATGCGCAAAGGCGGCTGGGAATGCATGCGCCACCTTGAAATCGCGGCGAACCATACCGTTCCCTGCTTCTATAAGCTCTCGGAAAAACCGGAAACGGGGGCTCCGCACGGCCTTACCGACATGAAAAACGCAATCGCGTTCAACACCGCGGACGAACTTCAAAAAAAAATCGCGCACGTGGAATCGGCAGGCCTCTACGGGAAACTTCAAAACGAGGCCGCCGCGTGGGCACGCCAAAACACGTGCGAGGCGGCGGCGGCGCGGGTCGTCGAAGCGTCATGACCTGGGAACACGAGGGCAGCTTTGTCGGCGATGACTATCTAAAGTTTTGCCTTATAGCCATCGCGAGTCCTAAGCTAATGAACGCTTTTAAGACAAACCCCGCCTACACGCGGGTGCTGAGCTGCGTTCCCCCTGATGAAGGCACTTCCTATTTAAAGAAAATACGGGAACGCTACCCGGATTTACTCGACGGACCCTACCGTGAAAACGATAGACTCGGCGGGCCCGCACTCGCGACTTTCGAGGGAATTGACGATGCCGTAGACCCCAACACCATCCGATATTTAAAACAGGTTGGCGACATCCGGAAGCTTTTCGGCGATGATCTACCGACGATCGCCGAAATCGGCGGCGGGTACGGGGGCCTCTGCCTCCTCATTAAACGCTACCTCCGAAACGCCCGCTACAAAATATTCGACCATCCGCTTGTTGAGCCGTTCTCCAGGGCGTATCTGGCAAAACACGATGTCCTCCTATGGGATGATTTACAGGAATATGATCTCGTGATCTCGAACTGGGCATGGGACGAACTTACCCGCGACGAACGGCAGCTGTATATCGACAGGGTTTTCACGCGGGCACGGCGGGGCTATCTAACGGCACGGCCCAGGGTCGTTGAAGAAAACGATTGGGGCTTGCGGCCGTATTCGATGGGCGAAATGGAAGGTTTCGGGGAACACTATATCTTCACGTGGGACGACACGAAAAAGGTTCCCCGCGTTCGCTTCGCCGCCGCGGCCGGTCAAGGAGTCCTGCTTGAGATTGGAAACGGAGACGGCCGGGAAATCGCGGCTCTAGAAGCCGCAATAAAAATCCGCGTCTCCCCATACGAACCGACCCCTCTCGTCAATTCACTTCACAAGGCTAAGAAAATTCGTAATTTCAAAATGTCGAGCGATGACTTTTTCGATTCCTATGATCGCCTAATCGCCCGCGGGACCCTCGATACCGTGATTCTGGACGGAACTAAAACACACGAACAGTCCCGAAAAGACCTCGCCAACGCGCTCGGCCGCTTATCACCCGGCGGCACCGTCATCATGCGGGGGTGCAATCCGGAGAAACTGGAACACACACAGGGCCTCGACGACCCCCGCAGAACCCCCCCCTGGGCGGGCGATGTGTGGAAAACGGTCGTGGAGGCGCGCGCCACGCACCGCGGGATTTCAGTGCGCGTCGAAGGCTCCAACGCCGTCATCAAAAAAGAATCTTCGACGGCCGCAGAGGGACTCCCGCAGCGGGATTTCTATAAATTGAGGTTTGAAGACCTCGAGAAAAACAGGAGCGCTTGGCTCGGCCTAGACGCGCACCTTTAAACCCGCAGCGATTTTAAAGCCGGGATTCAATCCGTGGTGCTTCACATACCAAACAGCCGATTCCGACCACATGCCTTCCATAACAGCCTCACCCGTAAATCCGTAGACGGGAAGATGGCGGTATACATATTTATACGGCCACACGCCGTCGCGAACCCCAAAGCACTTCGCCTTTCGGTCGCGAAGCCGGTTCGTGCCTTCAATCTCAAATTGCCAAGGAGACTCCCCCTCTACAACGGTTTCAAGAAACGTCTTTCTGTTCCACAACCCCGGCTGGAGAGAACTGAGATAGGATGAATTTCTCGAGACCCTTACAAGCCTGGAGTCTTTGGCCGGTCCCGCCTTCTTCATATTTCCCCAGGATTGAACGAGTTGTATGTGATCGATCCCGTGCTCGATCATGTGTCCCAGAAATTCTTCGATCAT
>JBFIEP010000552.1:0-2415 GCA_041603335.1 Elusimicrobiota bacterium
ACTGGCATGGGAGGGGACGGCAAGCAGTATTGCCAGTCCGGAGATTAGGGAGCACCACCTCAATCCTCTCATGGGGATGGTATACCTGGAAGAGGGATTCGACGGCAGGCCCGTAGGGCCCACACCCGATATCCCCGAAAGACCTACCCGAAAAGGTGCTTCCTATTTTCGCGCGAGCTTTTTCGACGCAAGGGACGCGTCAATTTCGCCCTTGCCCATTTCCACCATATAAGCCACCGCGAGTTTGGCGAAGTTAATCGCGTGTTTCGCGTCACCGCCTGAATTCTGCAGTGTATCCCGCGCGGTGTGAATGTTGGGGTTCATGCCGTTTTTGGAGGACTCAAACGGTGTCGAGGCCGGAAATCCCACTCGGTGCCACGAGGCGTGGTCCGAACAGGCGTAGCCGCAGGTCGTGTTGGACCAGCCGACACCGACATAGGCGTCGATGAGATCACCCATGAATTGGTTTTGAGCCGCGTTCGTATAATCGTCTACGAGAAATATTTGGCCGCCGTCACCGTAATTGGTCATGTCAAATTGTGCCACGCCAACCACACCGACGCCGCCGTCCTTATAGGATTGAGCGATTTCCTTAGAGCCCCGTAATCCGACTTCTTCGGCCGCGTAGCCGATGAATTGGATGGTTCGTTCCGGGCGATAACCCGATTTCGCTAAAACCCTGAGGGCTTCGGTTAGTACGGCAATTCCGGAGGCATTGTCATCGGCGCCGGGGGCCTTGTTCTTCTCACCGCCCCAATATCCTGCGATCGAGTCGAGGTGCCCTCCGAGAATGACGAATTCACCGCCTTTGCCTTTCCCTTGGACCGTGGCCACAACCGACGGCTGCTTCCAGCTGCGATGCTGGCGGAGCTCAACGGAAATATCACCGCGTCCCGAGGCAAGTTCCGCCCATCGGTTTTGGATCCAAGAAGCCGCTGCGACTCCTGTTCCGCTTTGGTAGTACCGGTTGTGGAAGCCCTGTAGGTTTGAGATTGTCGCAACAACCTCGGCTTCCTTAGTCATCTTGACCATTGGTTCTACGATTTCTTTGCGGTCAATTGTGTAAGAGGCGCTTGCCCCTGATGCGGGAGCGGCGAGGTCGCGTTCGGCATCTTCCCGTGTTTCGTGTGCGAAGAAACCTCCGCATCGATTGAAATTCTCATGCATGAACTTTCCGATGTCCGGGAGTTTTGATTCTTGGACGCGGAATAGTCCCGCTTGGTCGGAAACGGCGACCGGAGCGGCAAGGGGGACTCCTTTGGCCTGAGAAAGGATCGGAAGATCTTTTGCTCCGATGGTTACCCAGAGCATCTTTTCTCCATCACTGGTTTCGCCTAGTAAGGAACCCGTAGGGGTTCCGGCAGCCTTCTTGGCAGCTTGAAAATAGGGAGCAGGATCTACTCCGTGTTCATAGTCCGGCATTGGAACATCAGCGGCGTATGCCGCGATCGAGAGGCTGGCGCCCGCCACCACAACAGTTGCCAACCAAGTCTTTGAGAGATTCATTACCACCACCTCCGTCGGAATCAGTGGTCTTATCCTAATACATCTAGGACTTTGGTACTAGTCAAATCTGGGTAAATAGGGCAAAAAATCACCCCCGGCCCAGGCTGGACCGGGGGTAGATTTTGTCGCCGTGAATCGCTTAGTTGAACCAGGCGTCGGCTTGGGGCATTCCAGCACCCTGCTGCTCGGGGCTTAGGCCTTCGATGGGTTTTGCAGACTTTTTCAGCATATTTCGGATCTGCTCCGGCGAGGTGGCGCCAAGCTGATACGCGAGGGCTGCTAGTCCGGCCACATGCGGGCTGGCCATGGAGGTTCCCGAGAGTTCCGCCATTCTGCTGTCGGGCCAGGTGGAAAGAACCTTGTGGCCGGGGGCAATCACGTCTACTTCTTTGCCGGGGGATGAGAACTCGGCAAAGCCGTTTTCAGGCGTGCTTGCGGTTACAGCGATGGTTTCGGCATACATGGCCGGGGCCGAGACGCTCGAATCCGGTCCTGCATTTCCCGAGGCTGCTACGATCGTAAGTCCCGCTGCATAAGCCGCTTCAATGGCTTTTTTCATGGGGGGGGAACTGGGACCGCCAAGGCTCATATTCGCGATATGCATCCCGTTTTCCACAGCCCAATTGATACCAGCGATAATCGTGCTGTAAGTTCCGCCGCCATCTTTATCAAGAACCTTTACCGCATAAAGGCTCGCATGCGGCGCGACGCCGATGACTCCCTTTTTATTAGGAACTGCGGCGATCGTTCCGGCAACGTGCGTTCCATGACCTTGATCGTCTTGCGGGCTCGCGTCTTCATCAACGGCGTTAAAACCGCCTTTGACGTTAGCAGCAAGGTCAGGGTGCGTCATGTCAATGCCGGTATCGATCACCGCTACCTTAACGCCTTTTCCCGTTGACCGGTCCC
>JBFIEP010000553.1:0-2415 GCA_041603335.1 Elusimicrobiota bacterium
GCCCGTTTAAAATCAGAAAGCAATTTCTAGAGGATGTTTCGGGTACAAACCTGTTTGAGCATCTGGTCCGAATGGAAAAAGAATTGTTTGTGCTCCACTCCCCCGATGACAAAATTGTCGGGTTCACGCACGCGCAGCGGCTTTTTGAAGCGGCGAAAGGACCCAAGAGTTTTATCGCACTGCCCGGCGCCGACCACTTGCTGACAAATCGCCGCGATGCTGCGTACGTTGCTGAAATTTTAGGCGCATGGGCTGAGCGCAATATCGCCGAACCGAAACCTGAAGCATACCCGCCTGGCCCTGGAATCATCCGTGTCGCGGAAACCGGACGGCGGTATCATCAAGAGATCCATAGTTCGGAACACAAGATCGACGCGGACGAACCTCGGCCGCTTAGTGAGGATGCCGGTATGAGTCCGTATGATCTCCTCCTCTCCGCGTTGGGCGCGTGTACCTCCATGACGCTTCGTATGTACGCCAATCGTAAAGCATGGCCTTTGGAATCGGTGTCTGTTGAATTGCGCCATCGCAAAATTCATGCCGAGGATTGCGAGGAATGCGAAGGCGAATCGGGAATGATCGATGAGATAAAACGGGTGATTAAAATTACCGGAGATCTCGATGAGACCCAACGGAAACGGCTGCTCGAAATAGCCGACCGCTGTCCGGTTCATCGCACGCTTCACGGCGAAATCAAGGTCGACACCGAACTCACTTGAAGCCGCATATTTTAGGTCCCCGTCTCGATTGGCTCTTAATCATCCTGGCGCCTGCGGGTGCGCTTGTCCTTGGGAGTATCCTGGCGTTTACACCGCTGGGATCTGAAAAGTTAACCGTATTCGGAACCTCGGGAACTCCGGTGGATGGATTTCTGGGTGCGTTCATCATGGCGCATCTGGTCATCGTGTTTTTCCGAAGTCATGCCAATCCCGAAATTTATGCGCTGCACCCCGTTCGCTTTAAGTGGATTCCGCTGGTTCTCTTTGTTGTGTTGGTTGGATCCGTTTGGGTGCGGGTTGCCGTCACAGTCTTAGCGACGTGGTGGGACGTCTATCATTCGAGTCTCCAAACGTTCGGGATTGGGCGAATTTATGATGTTAAAGACGGGAATGATCCCGAACTGGGACGCCGTCTGGATTGGTGGCTTAATTTAATTCTTTACGTTGGACCGATCCTGGGCGGAGCGTCCCTGCTTTATCACCTGAGTTCTTTTCATGAATTTAGCGGACTTCCGGGTTCGGTGTTTTTTACCGCCCTTCCCGACGCGATTATGGCGAGGCAGCGTGAGATCTTGATGGGCGTGCTCGCCTTCTCAATTCCGTTTCTAGCGTGGTACGCGTGGTCTTACTATCGTTTGGTTCAAACCGGGTACCGTATCTCAAAGCGCAAAATGTGGCTTCTGGGTTCTACCGCGGTGGTTTCGATTTGGGCGTGGGGGTTTAATCCCTTCGGAATGGCTTTATTCATCATGAATTATTTCCATGCGCTCCAGTATTTCGCGATTGTCTGGGCTTACGAAGAAAAGAATATCCTGCGTGTCTTCGGGCTGACGGAAAAGTTCTCCGAACGGGTCCTCGGATTGGTCGTTTTTGTCGGATCGGCCTTCTTGTACGGGTGTTTCGCGAGCATCGCAGGCGACCATAGCGACGTCGTACTCTCCCTGACCCTCGTCGTGAGTATCATGCACTTCTGGTACGACGGCTTCATCTGGTCGGTCCGCAAAAAACAGGCCTAGCGGCTTCGCGCGGCCGGGACTATACTCAATAGATGAGGTTTCTACTTGTGTTTTTGTTGGCGTCCGGACAGCTGTCTGCTGCCGATGATGCGGATAATTCCGCGAAAAAGGAAGAGAAAGCTCCTAAGAAAATCACGCGTGCGGATCTTGAGCGCCGGATATCGGCGTTAGACAAGGAACGAACGGAATTCCAGAAAACGATTGATGAAAAGATCACCGAATATAACGACGGGACTGAAAAATTGAGGACAGAGGCGCAGCGGTTGGAGGATCAGGCGGCTCAGAGCAATACTCCGCCTCCTCCTGAAGCCCAGCAGAAAAGGACCG
This sequence comes from Elusimicrobiota bacterium, assembly GCA_041603335.1. Taxonomy (GTDB): domain Bacteria; phylum Elusimicrobiota; class Elusimicrobia; order UBA1565; family UBA1565; genus UBA1565. Next base: position 2,063 of record JBFIEP010000553.1, read on the forward strand.
AAGCAGAGGAGCGCCAACAGCAGCGGGAAAAAGAGATAGAGCCTGACGTGACGTATGAAAAAAACCAAATCCGGGAACGGGATCAAAAAATCGGAAAGCTCCGCTCGGAGGTCGATAAGATGGCCGGCAATAACGAGCAGAAGCCCCTTCCCTTCCCTGATATGGCGCCCCCCGGGAGCGGGGAGGATGGGGATGGAAAAAAGCCCCTTCCCGGTGAAGATCTTCTGATGGATGACAAACGTTTGGATGCGGCCGGCAATCCCACATCGATGTCCCGTGAGGAAATGGATGAGAGATACGGTCAGCAGACCGTTGGGGGAAATCGGGGTGTTGGGCGTGTGGGAGCAGGGGGA
>JBFIEP010000554.1:0-2413 GCA_041603335.1 Elusimicrobiota bacterium
CGCCGCACTCAATGATGTCGCCGTCCTTGAGCGGAACCTGCCCCTTCACATTCGCCCCGTTAACGATCGGATACCCTTCTTTGACCGCCATGAGGGTATAGCCGTCGGGCTTGCGGTGAATCGATGCAGCCACTTCGGGAGCCGAACCGAATAAGCCGGTCCCTTTTATCGGAACCTGAACACGATCGGATTTCCCGATGTAGGTGGAAAGCCCCTTAATCTCATATTCCGCTTCGCCGGCAACGCCCTTTAAGACGCGCAGAAATCCGATTTTATTATTGGCGCCCTCGGCATTCTTAGCGGCGGCGGCGGCCATTTCGGCCTTCTTTTCAGCGGAAAGAACCATCGTTTCATCGGGGGAGGCCGATTCTTCGGCGGGAGCGGCGGCTTCTTTCTTCGGCTCTTCTTCCCCCACAAAGACAAGGGCGTGACGGGCAAGCCCGATCACATCGTTATGATGGAGCCCTGCCTTCATCACCCGCTTTTCGTTTACAAAGGTTCCATTGGTCGACTCGAGATCTTCAACGTAATGGGTATCGCCCTTAAGAACAATCTTACAGTGATGCCCCGAGATCGCGGGATTATCGATCACGATATCGTTGTCGGGCTTGCGGCCGACCGTGATCGCCCCCTTATCGATAGGGATTTCCTTGATCACCGCCGCGTTAAATTTTAAGAGCAGCTTCGGCATCGCGCAGTCTCCTCAACTCCCGAACAAGTGACGCATAAAACTTTTAAACCCGCCGGATGTAGAAGCACCGGCGCGTGCAATCGCGACGGTCACATTATCAACACCGCCGGCGGCGTTGGCCATCTCGATAAATTTATCCGTCCAGGACTGCGGCGTCCCGGGCGTTGATAAAACTTCCGCCATTTGGGCATCGGTCACCATTTTCGTCAAGCCATCGGAACAGAACAGGAAAATATCGTCCGGGAGGACCGGGTGCTCATGCACTTCCACATTTACTTTTTCTTCGGTGCCCAAGGCCCGGGTGAGAATATTTTGGAGGTGTGATTTTTCCGCTTCTTCCTCGGTAATCAGACCGTGCTTCACCTGGTCCATCACAAGGGAATGGTCCTCGGTCAGCCGTTCGATGACTCCGTTGCGCATGAGGTAAAGGCGGCTGTCGCCGACATGCGCCACCGCCATCGATTTCGGCCCCGCAAGGGCGGCGACGATCGTCGTTCCCATCCCGTGATCCTTAGCGAAGGCGCGGCCTTTCTCAAAAATTACCGTATTGGCGTTCTCAACGAAATGAACAAGTTGACGCTCGGCGGGAGACTGATTTCCATTTCCTTCCGGGACAACTTGCTTATCGCCCCCCAGCATCTGCTTGGCGAAGGTTAAAATCGTTTCAATAGCGAGACCGCTCGCGACTTCACCGGAATTGTGTCCCCCCATTCCGTCGGCGACGACAATAAGACCCAGTTCGGGCAGCAGGCCGATGCTGTCTTCGTTGCGCTCCCGAACCTTTCCAGGATCGGTCTTCCCCGCGATTTCGTATTCGGTTCCGGTCATGGTTTTGGAGGTTTTTTATTAGGATCAAGGAGATTTACGGATTCATCGCCGCCGGTTAATTCAGGCATGATGGAATCGATAAAAGCGTCGGCCTTGCCTGCGGTGCTGTCGGGGTCGAATTCAGCCGGCTTGGACTTCTCAGGGCTGACCCCGCCGACTTCCCATAAACCCGCTGTCTCACCGGGCTTTAAAACGAGCGTTTCATCCGTTTCCGGTTCAGATTCTGAAGCGGTCGGTTCAATAGGCGGAGCGTCACCGGACGTAATCGTAAAAGGTTCTGGAGATTCAGGCGCAGGCTCAGGAGCGGGTTCGGGTGCAGCCTCAAGCACCGGTTCGATGACGGGTTCCGGCGCAGGCTCAAGCACCGGTTCAATGACGGGTTCGGGCGCAGCCTCAAGCACCGGTTCGATGACGGGTTCGGGTGCGGGCTCGAGCACCGGTTCGATGACGGGTTCGGGCGCAGGCTCGAGCACCGGTTCGATCACCGGAGCTTCTCCGGGACTCAAAACCATGGTTTCATCGGTCGCAGGCGGCTCTGCGGGAATTTCCTCCGCAGCTCCCGGGTCCATCGTCGACGCAATTTGTTCAGGTGTAAAGCCCACCGCTTCGGGCTCAGCTGCTGGAGCGATATCAATTGACATCGCCGCCTCCGGCGCAGGCTCCGGCGCGGGCTCAACGGCGGGAGCAATCTCGATCGACGGCTCCGGCGGAAGTTCGATGGAAATTTCTGCCGCAGGCTCCGGCGCGGGCTCAACGGCGGGAGCAATCTCGATCGACGACTCCGGCGGAAGTTCGATGGAAATTTCTGCGGCAGGCTCCGGCGCGGGCTCAACGGCGGGAGCTATCTCGATCGTCGGCTCCGGTGAAAGGTCAAGAGAAATATCTGCGGCAGGC
>JBFIEP010000555.1:0-2413 GCA_041603335.1 Elusimicrobiota bacterium
ATCGAAAAATCCCATCAGCGTTTAAGAAATAGCTGATCCGGATCCAGAACTTCGCGCAGGAGTCTTACGACTTCAGCGGAGGGCGGCTCCACAGATTCCAAGGAAGGTTTAGAACGGATGTCCCAACCGACATTCCCCTTGATATCGTCCTGCGAAACCCCTGGATACAAGGCACTAATGATTAATTCACCCGTCTCGTTGTCCGACTCAAGGATAGCTTTATCCGTGATAACCTTGATCGGCCCCGCTCCGGGCAGCCCGAGCTCTTTTCGCGTCTTTCCGTTGCATACTTGGCCGGGGCTTGTAATGAAATCAACCTTTTCCGGGAACATCCGCTTGCCCAGCTTGGAAATGATGAGCGTGCGCTGGGCGTGCGTGGCGATCTCGGAAGCTCCGCCGGAACCCGGGAGCCTGATCTTTGGAGAATCGTAACTTCCGATAACGGTGGTATTGATATTTCCGTACTTATCGATCTGGGCTCCGCCGAGAAACCCAACCTGGATTTTTCCGCCCTGCAGAAAATAGTGGAACATATCGGTCATCGGAGCGATCATCAGCGAACCGGTGACCAAGCACGGATCACCGATGGAAACGGGAAGACGCTCGGGGACCGCGCCGACAGCGCCGGATTCATAAATCAACAAAAGTTTGGGGGCATGGGTCGCCCGCGCCAGGTTGCAGGCGATATTAGGAAGACCGATCCCGACGAAACAGACTTCGTTGTCGGCGAGTTCCCGGGCCGCGACAGCGGTCATCATCTCACTCGGGGTAAAATCAATAGCTTCAGAAGCCATAATTTACCCCTATGCTGATCCGGTCAGTAATCGACAACCGCTCGGCGAGACCGGCGTTTTTCTTCATGTAGGCGGCACGATCCTCAACGCCGTATACGTAGTCCTCGAGATATTGCTGCAGGGTCTCGGGATCTTTTGCGATTTTATCCCATGCGATGTAAAAATCATTATCCCTGTCGTAGTATCCCTGCGCAAAGGAAGGGTGCGCTCCAAAGGGCTCAACGACAACCGCATCTACGATCGGCGAGGGGATCAAGGTCCGGTTTGGATCGGAACGAATCACGGACTCGTCCACAAGTTCCTCAACGACGACAATCACGTTCTTGGACGCAAACGCCGCCTCTTTCTGGACTCCCATCAAACCCCAGACCTGGGCGTTTCCATCCGAGTCCGCGCGTTGGGCATGGATGATCGTGACATCGGGGTTTAACGCGGGAACGGTTCCCAGGGTTTCCCCCGTATAGGGACAGTCGATAGTTTTAATAAGGGGATTCGCTTTCGGGAGATCGGTTCCCGCATAATTGCGCAGCACTCCGAAGGGCAAACCCGACGCCCCGGCCTGAAGACGGGTCACCATGCCGAAGTGGGAGTACTCTTCGATCTCAAGCGCCCGCTCGGGCCCCTTCCCTTCCACCGCACGCCGGAAGGCATGCAGCGACCCGACCCCCGGATTGCCGGCCCAAGAAAAAACCAACTTGGAAACGACTCCCGCCGCGATGAGTTGATCGTAAATCAAATCCGGTGTTAGGCGGCATACCGTGAGGTCCTTCTTTTTTTGCCGGATAATCTCATGGGCTGCCGCGAAGCAAATCAAATGCGTAAAGCCCTCTATCACGAGAGTCGAGCCGTCATCAACGTAGCGCGAGACCGCCTCGCGCATGGATAGGACCTTGCTCATGTCAGTTCGGCGATCGTCTCCTCAAAAATTTCGAGGCCGCGGTCGACATCGTATTTATTGAGACACAACGGCGGAGCGACGCGAATGACGCTCTTTCCGCAGGACAGCAGCAGCAAACCCTTTCGGAAACCCAACTGCATAATGTCTTCGCAAAGTTGTTTTGCAGGCTCCTTGGTTTTCCGGTTTTTAACGAATTCCACCCCGATGAATAAACCTTCACCGCGGACATCTCCGATACAATCGAATTTTTTCTGGAGCTTCTTTAGCCCCCTCATAAGGCGGGCGCCCATTTTATTCGTGTTATCGAGATATTCGTTCTCAACGAGATCGAGAGTCGCCAAGGCGGAAGCACAGGCGACATTGTTTCCGCCGTAGGTTGAGCCGTGAGATCCTCCTTCCCATCGCATAATCGAATCCTTTGCGATAATCGCACCCAGCGGCATCCCCGAAGCGAGGCCCTTGGCGGTAAGAAGAACATCCGGTTCTACTCCGGCGTGCTCACACCCCCACATTTTCCCCGTCCGGCCGACACCGGATTGGATCTCATCGCAAACAAGCAGAATTCCATGCTCGTCGCAAAGCCGACGCAATCCCCGCAGGAAACTCTTGGGCGGGAGGATATAGCCTCCTTCCCCGATCATCGGCTCGACGAAAATCGCCGCGCAATCATAGGGAGATAGATGCCGCTGAAAAAGATCCTCTTCGATCTTGGCGACGCAGG
>JBFIEP010000556.1:0-2407 GCA_041603335.1 Elusimicrobiota bacterium
TATGTGCACCCCGAAGGCGGGCGTGCGGCATCCGCCGGCGTGTTTATCACGATGGCGGCCCATGTCGCCGCGATGGCCCCCGGCACCAATATCGGTGCGGCTCATCCCGTTTCGATTGGAGGCCCCGGCGGTAAAAAGGCGCCTGCCGACAAAAAGGAGGACTCAGGTCAGTCTAAGGTGATGGAGGAAAAGACCGTTAACGATGCGGCGGCCTATCTGAAATCCATCGCCCAGAAACGGGGGCGCAATGAAGAGTGGGCGTACGAGGCGGTTGCTAAGAGTACTTCTATCCCGGCTCGCGATGCTCTCGCCCTTAATGTTGTGGACCTTGTTGCCGATGATTTGGATGCCCTGCTTGAGGCCATCGACGGGCGAAAGATACAAGGGTTTGATGCGCCGCTGAAAGCAAAGGGTGCGATTATCGAACGGTATGAAATGACCCGTCGGCAGCGGTGGTTGGCGGCAATTGCCGATCCCAATGTCGCGATGATTCTCATGAGTCTTGGTGCGGGGGGGCTTTTTATTGAGCTCTACAATCCCGGTCTTATTCTTCCCGGCGTTGTGGGGGCGGTGTGTCTCTTGCTTGCGTTTTATGCTTTCGAGACGCTGTCTGCGAGCTACGCGGGCGTTCTTTTGATGTTGGTGGGAATGATTTGTTTCGTGCTTGAGGTTAAAATTACGAGTTATGGATTGCTCGCCCTCGGCGGAATCGCGGCGATTTTCCTGGGAGTTTTGATGTTATTCCAAGAATCTTTGGGCGGACTTGGAGTTTCGTGGACGGTGCTGCTTAGTTCCTTGGGCGGGCTCGCCGTTTTGACATTCGGAGTGTCTGCTCTCGTGATGCGCGCGTATTCCAGACGCGTGGCAACCGGCGTCGAAGGAATGGAGGGGCAGCAGGGAGAGGCGCTGGCCCGTTTGGATCCCGAAGGCGACGTGCGGGTTCAAGGCGAGATTTGGAGCGCTGTTGCCGTGGCCGGGCCGATTAAAAAAGGCGCCCGGATAGTGGTTGAAGGCGTCGAGGGAATGACGCTGAAGGTTCGACAGATTTAACCGACGACCCCCATCGCTCTCCGTCCATCTTCCAACGCAAGTTCTGCATCGTCTCCGAATTTTCTTCCCAGGAGAGATATAAGTTCCTCGGCTGCGTAGACAACCGTTCTCCCGGACCGGCCGCGATTTCGGAGAACCCCGCGTGCGGTCAACTGTTTTAGGGCAGTCCCCACAACCTGCTTCGACGCTTCGAGTTCCTTTGTTAGGGTCGCCGCCGTGATGATCGGGTTTTTTTGAATGACTGTAAGCGCCTTTTCCGCGGTAGAGTTTCCGCGGAACTTTGCCCGTGCCTTCCACTGTTTAGGCAAATTTTCAATCGCGGCTCTTGTTATTTTTGCTTCGGCGCCGCTTTGCACTACGGCGCGGCAGAGAAAGTCGACAATGGGGCTGTAATCCAATTTCTTTTGTGCGGCTTGGAGCGCTAGGCTGTAGTCCGATTTGTGGGTTTCGACGAAGCCGGAAAGGTAGAGCGGTGCGCGGCCTGCGGCTATCATCTGCAGGGGCCAGAGGGCTCGACCGACCCTTCCGTTTCCATCGGGAAAAGGATGGACCGCTTCAAAATGAGCATGACCGATCGCCAGGCGCACAACGAGAGTGAATCCAATCAGACCCGCGTCTCCCTGCTGTGCGAGTTCCTCATCGTGAAGCCAGGCGAGCGTTTCTCCTAGGCACCGTTCGACGTGCCGTGGAGGCGCGGGATTATAGATCGATTCTTCTTTTCGATACCCGCCGCCGATATGTACGACGCCGCCGGGCTTCCCCGGCATTCGCAGTTTCCCGGGGTTTCCGGTGAAGTTGGGATCTTTCGAGACTATTTCTTCATGCAGTTTTTTGACGAGAGACAAAGTGAAAACGCCTTCTTTTTTTAAGGAGGCGCTTTCATAGAGGTTTTCCAAGGCGAGGGCGTAGCCGCGAACGGATTTATTTTCGCTTTTCCCGCCTTGGGCATCATGAATCCCTGCAGGGGTCAGCGCGTTGTCGATGGTCGACCACGTTCCCTCTATACGGGAAGACTGAACGGCCTCTCTTCGCGTGAAAAAATAGTTGATCAAGCGATCGGTAGAATCCATTGTTTTAAAATCGGTGAGGCGGCCTAATTCGGCATTCGCGGCGGCGATGGCGGCGGCGGGGAGATTGTCGGGGATTTTTTTGGGGGGTGGAGGGGGTACAACGAACCAGATGTTTTTATAGCTCTCTTCCTCGACCTTGGCGACCCCGCAGGTCGACCCTGTTTTATATGGCTCTCGAAGGATGGGTGTCAGCTCTAATATGTTCATTACTAAGCATTACCTCTGTGCCATATGGTCAATCTTAGTATAATAACATATACTAATACTGTCAATAGTAAAGGTTAATA
>JBFIEP010000557.1:0-2402 GCA_041603335.1 Elusimicrobiota bacterium
GGGCCCCTGCGGCGTTATTCGGCCCCGGACCTAGGAGTGCGACCGAGACATTGCCGTCTGCGTTGATCCTGCCAGCTGCCATAGCACCTTCGATGCCGATAGTGCCGGCGGGGACTTGAATCTTCATCCCGCCGGGGTTGTGTTTTGAAACACCTCCCGGTACGACCCGGAAAGATCCTTTGTTGATCGATACTTCCATCTTTCCCTCATTGGTGCCGGGATCGAATGAAAAATCGTTAAATTTCATCTCGGCCCCTTCTCCAAGGGTGATGACGGTTTTGTCGGGCATAATAACCTGAACGCTTGCCCCCGCCTCTGTTGCCAGTAAATCCGATAAAGCGATTGTATCCCCGGATTTTAGTGTTCGGCCCGACGCTGTGACCAATCCGGAAACCGCCGCGACACGCACGACCGGGCCGGAGTTCGTCTGGGCGAAGTTGTCATTGACCAAAAATAAATTCAATGTTAGCGCTGCGGTAAAGAGTGGGATAATTTTTTTCATGGAATTAAGTTGCCCCTAATGGTCCCAACGATAGGTCAGCATCGTGCTGACTTTATTGTTGGAGTAACCGTAATTGGTGAGATTTGAATCCGCATGAAAATGCTCGAAAGTAAACGTCCAAAGCAAATTCTTCAAGGACTTAAATAGATTTTCCATCGGCATCCCGTAGGTCGCGTTAGCCCGGATCAAATTATCTCTGCGAACTTGGGTAGAGATGGCTAAGTCGGCGCCCGAATAGGTATCTGCACTCCAGCTTAAAGACGATAAAAGGAACCGTCCTTTTCCAAGAATCCATGTGTGGCGAAAACTCGGCTGGACCCGGTGATACCCGTAATACCTCTTTCTCGCAGTTTGGATGTGATAGCCCATCGAGAAGTCGAGCGCCTGATTGCGGACTAAAATATACTTCGCACCAACGTTTATTTGGCCGAGGTCTCCCACTCGTTCTAATGCATTCGGGATGTCGCTCGTCTTAATGTAATCGTGCTTTGAGAACTGATTTTGGGAATTGATCTGAAGACGCGGAGCAATCTGATTTTCCCACTCGAGACGAGCTCCGTAAGTCCGAAGATAGGTTTCTTCGGATAGACGCATGTGGTCAATCGGCGCTGAAACAATAAACCGCCCCCAGCGTCCGCCGTTTAAATCCCCTCCCAGTGAAAAATTATAGACTTGGATGTCGAGAGTATCCACGAGCGTCTGTTCGCCTCGGAAATATGCGAGGTTCGCGAAGACCTTATGCCCCTCTTGGGTGCCCAGATCCCGACGCACTCCTGCGCTGAGCATGTATAGCTGGCTTGTGTCCGACCGGCGCAATCCCGTGGTCAATTGAATCGGGACGTCGGCGAGGAGGCGCGTCCCTGTGGCGGGAGCTGAATTACGGTTGGAATCGAATTGAAATCCGACTCCCGCGACGGCATGCCAGTTCGTTCGCCGCAGCTTCTTACTTATATAGAGAATTCTGTCGTCGATTTGCGCCTTAAGCGCGTCGTCCATCTCGATGTTAAGCTTGCGAATCGCCTCCAACTCCTCTAATGCGTCGTTCAAATTCCCGAGACGATAGAGCACTATCCCGTAGAGAAGTCGGGCGTCGGCCCGTTGAGGATCGAGCATAAGGACGCGCTCGAGCGTTGCGGTTGCGCCCGGCAGATCACCCGCGGAGATCTGCGTCTGGGCATATTGGAAATTCAGATCGACATTATCGATGTCCTTTAAGACATCTTCGTAACGGACCTTCCCGGCGTCCTTTAGAACGCGGGCGGCCTCGGCTTCCTGTGCGGCTTTAAGGGCTTTTTCTCTGGTTTCGGCTTCAGCTTTCGGAGTCTGGAGACTCTCTTCAATATTTTGGGCTTGGGCTTGGGTAAAAATGAGGGATGATGCGATAAAAATTGCTGCCAATTGAATTCTGATACAGATTTCTCCTAAAAGTGACCTTTCACTTGCTGAAAATTACCTACTTTCCTCTATTGTACTCTAAAGTGCTAGTCCTTTAGGAGTCATTCGGAGGGCAATAGAACATTATCCCTCAGCGAGGAAAGGTTCGGTATGAGTGGCGGGCTTAAAACGTAATCAGGCGAATTTTTTTTCGTCGACCTTCAATTCGGATTTACGTTTGATGAGGTCAACGATTGCCGACGCGATCAAGTCGATCGAGCAGGATGAAGTATTAAAAACAGCGTCATATTGAAGCGGGTCGTTGATGTCTGCTTTGAAATAATCCCTGATAAGCGCTTCCCTGCCTGAATCGATTTCTCGAATCTTTTGTGCCGCTTCTTTTTCGGAAATGCTCAAGTGCCGCGCCATTGCCTCAATACGATCTTCCAGGGGAGCGATGAGCCGGATGTGGATGCCGCGGGGATAGCCTCGGGTGATGAAATTTCCCCCCCGGCCGACGATGACC
>JBFIEP010000558.1:0-2399 GCA_041603335.1 Elusimicrobiota bacterium
CGCCGCGGCGGCGGCCGACGGGGCGGGGGCAGACGAAGGTAGGCAAAACTGTTGCAAGGCATAGGGTAGGAGAAACCTATGCGCCCCACCGATACCCTCAAAGCCGAACACCGTAATATTGAAAAAACCCTTTCCCGTGTGATAGATCTATGCGATGCGGCTTCCCTTGATAAAAAAGCCGTCGCCGAATGCATAAGCTTCATTCGCAATTACGCCGATAAACGGCACCATGGAAAAGAAGAAGCCATGCTTTTCCCCGCCATGGCGGAACGCGGCTTCCCCTTGGATTCGGGTCCTCTTGCCTGCATGCTTAGCGAACACGATCTAGGACGCAAACTCGTGGGGCGCGCCGTTGCAGGATTGGAGGCAGATGATCACGATGAGGTAAAAGAAGCACTCCGGCAATTTGTCGGCCTTCTCACCGATCACATCAAAAAAGAAGACCAGATTCTTTTCTCATTAGCGGACAACCAGCTGACCGAAGACGATCAGATTAGTCTCGAAAAAAGATTCGCCGAATTCGACGCGGCGTTTGATAAGAACGCCGTCGCCTGATTCTAATTACTGAAATGAAAAGGCCCGGGTCTAAATAAACCCGGGCCTTTTCTATTTGGTGAGAATATTTACGCGTATTGCGTGTGGCCGCGATTGTCGCGCCAGGTGACAATCCCATCGGCGCGCATCGTGAAATTGTTCACAGAGCTCCCGACCTTTTTTCCGTTCTTATAGAGGTTGCGCCAGCTGTCGGTCCACGCAACGTCTCCCGTGCGGTAGGAAACCTCGTATTTCTGGGCTTTGCCGAGTTCCTTCTTGTTTTTGTGAAGGACCTCCCAGCTATCGCGCCAAAAGACATCACCGGTAAAATCGGCAACCTTAAAATCCCGGACGCGGCTTCCGATCTCCGCATCATTCTTATGCAAATTGCCGTGGGAATCGGTCCAAACCACGACTCCGCTGGCGTGCGCGAAATAGTATTTCTGATACCGTCCGTATTCCTCATTGTCGCGATGGAGGCGGCCATGCGAATCCACCCAAACAAGAACGCCGTTGAATTTTGAAAGCTCGTAACGGGAAGCACGTCCGTACTCCTTATCATCCTTATGAAGACGGCCGTAGGAATCCATCCATGCCAGTTCTCCGGTGCAGGCGGCTTTAAAGCTGCTGGCCCGACCGATTTCTTTTCCGTTCTTATACAAACGGCCGTTGTTGATGTAGGCAACCGGAAGGTTGTCGCAATGGTGCGGTTCGTTTAGTTCGACGGCAATCGGGTTGATGCGCCGGCGGCGGCGTTTTGTGTAGCTCGCCATCTTCGCTTTCACATCCTTGGTGAGCGATCCGAAAGACAAGGAGACGCCTGTCTGGGCGGAGGCGCGGGCGGATTCTATGGAAGGGGCGGCGGAGACCGGCGCGACGAGTGCGGCGATCAAAAATAGAACAAACGTTTTCATCGGCATAACCTCGGTGGTTCGGCGTAAGGAGACTATACAAAAAACAGACCTAAAGACCTACTTGGAAGCCAGGACCGCGGCTTCTATATAGCGCATCGCGAGGAGGGTCTCTTCGTTTTTAGTTAGGCGTCTCTTTAAGCCGATGCGCTTTCCCGAACGCCCGGCAAACGGCTCAACCGGGGGCGCAAGATAAGTGGAGTAGGGGATTCCGATATTGCCTTTGCGAGCAAGCCACTCTTCTTCAAAATCAATCGATATCGCAGTCGGTTTCGTCGCTCCGCCTTCTTTAAACGCATTGCGCATATAATCCGAATCCGCCTCGAAAATATTTAAGACATTCCCCATCCGCGGACTTACCAAATTCGGATTGCTTTCGTTCAATACGTCAAATAGATTTACGTTGCTGGAACGGAATAAATAAACCTTGTAGGCCATATCTCCATGCGGCGTATACTGCAAGGCAATATCACCGCGCCCGGCACGGATCCCCCCTCCCGTCACATACCCTTCCGCCATCCCCCCATGCAGGTTGTAATGAAAACCGATCTCCCGGACCCCGCGTTCAGCTTGAATTCGTGCGACGATTTCGGCTCCAACCTTCCTTAGGTATGCTTGTTTATCCTCCTCCTTGGCATACTCTTTCAATTCGGTTTTAACGTCCCCGGAAATTTCTGCCCAAACATCCCTATCCAAGGAGCGGAAGTAATCCGCCCGGCGATTCATGCGTGCTTTTCGGGAGCCTTCGTTCTTTAACCCGAGACCGGGCCGGCTTGCCTGCAGCGATATCTCCGATAGCGAACTCTTCTTAATCTTCTTGATCGCCGGCTTTCCGCCCTTTTCCGAATGGAGGATTGCATGCTTTCCATCCATGCCGATCAAAACCCCTTCGAGCGGTTTGCCTTTGCGAACCGCTGAAATTGAAGTCCCATAATCGGCACCATCGAGCAGCCG
>JBFIEP010000559.1:0-2399 GCA_041603335.1 Elusimicrobiota bacterium
CGCCTGGCCAACCATCGCAGCACTCATCGGGATCTACATGCTTTGGGCTCTTGGAGCCTGGATAGGATCCTGGACCGGCTTTCTGATTATTACCGCCGCCGCATTCTGGGCGTTCACACCGATGCACGACGCCGCCCATGGCTCGGTATCGCGCACCCCGAAGATAAACACCGTCATCGGGCATGCGGCAGCCTTCGTTCTTAACGGACCGTTTGCCGTTTTTAAATACGTCCACCTAACTCACCACCGCTTTACAAACGAAGCCGGCAAAGATCCCGATTTCTGGGCGGGGACGGGGCCGGTGTGGCAACTGCCGCTGCGCTGGTTAACCCAGGAAGCCCACTACTACGTTTGGTACATCAGCCGCTGGAACAGCCGGCCTAAACAGGAGCGGATGTCCCTGATTATTGCAATGGGACTGCAATTGATTGTTGTCGCCGCATTCCTCTCACCGGAAATTTTTCTCTACTGGATCTTACCGGCAAAACTCGCGTCGGCCATGCTCGCGTTTTCCTTCGATTATCTCCCCCACCAGCCGCACGGGATCAAAGCCAAGGACGACCGCTACCGGGCCTCCCACGTCATCCCCGAACCTTGGCTGACGCCTCTATTCCTATTCCAAAACTATCACCTGATCCATCACCTGTACCCGGGTGTGCCGTTTTACGGATACACGGCAATCTGGGAAGATCAAAAGGATTTCCTCATCTCACGGGGAACAAAGGTGATGCGGATTTTCAGTTAGCGCCGTCAAACAGGCGTTCCAATTCGCCGCGCGAATTATAGATGCCGTTTGTGATCTGAGGCTTTATCTTGGATCCTACCTGGCGGAGGATCTTAACGAGTCCGGGCTGGGCACCCGGAGTGGAACCGGAATCTTGAAGTGATTTGGAAACTTGAAGACCAAGACCCGGCTTGAGTTCTTCCAATCCAGTGACGACTTCCTGAAATTGATCGGGACGGGACAACGCATTCGCAGCCAGGATGGCGGCGGCACGTTTCGCCGGAACATGACCTTGACCCAATTCCTTGGCCCGCTGCAGCATCGGCTTGCCGTCTTCAATGCCGGTCTGGAGAGCCGTTACCACGGACTCGGGATTAGGAAGCGTTTCGATGGCGGAAACCTGATGATGAAAAGCATTGAGAAGGTGCGAGGCGTAGAATTCCTGCTGCTGGAGAGACAGGCTCATTGATCCGAGGAAGGCAGGGACAAAAGGAGTCGCTTTTACCGGCACGCGCGCGAATCGATTCGCATGGGCGGGCATCGCAAAAAGAACCAATAGCGCCAAGACTCTCATATAGACAGGATAACCCGGGGACTCTCCTGCCCCCAGGGCCCCTCGGGCCCCTGGGAAATAGGTCATTTGCTGACCTTAATCAGGTGTATCGAGGTAGGGCGCGACGATCGCCTCGATGTCTTCTTTGAGCAGCGTCTCGCGCTCAAGCAGGGCTTCCTTCATGGCTTCCAAGGCACCCTTTTTCTCAGTCAGAAGGGTCTTTGCGCGCTCCATCGCTTTATCGAGAATGGCGTTGACCTCTTTCTTAACTTCAGGCGTCTCATCACCGCTGAGGCCGAACATGCCTTCTTCTTCCGGCAAGGTGACCATGAGTCCAGTATTCTCGCCCATACCCAACTTCTTCACCATAAGCTTGGCGATACGGGTCGCCTGTTCAAGATCGTTACCCGCACCCGTTGATGGAATGTTGTAAATGACTTCTTCCGCCGCTCGACCTGCGAGCATGGAAACGATACGGTCTTCCAGTTCGGTCTTGGTGTGAAGTAAGACGTCTTCCTCCGGCTCGGGGGCCATGAATCCAAGTGCCCCGGATCCATAAGGTCGGATCGTTAATTTATGCACCGCCCTTCCACCGATTAAACGGGTTGCGAGTGCATGTCCTGATTCGTGATAGGCAATCTTTGTACGTTGAGATTCCGACAAGAAGAGGCTGCGCTTCTGTCCGATACTCATGCGATCAATCGCCTCAGCAAGATGTTCCGCTGTAATCGAATCAGCATCTTCACGCGCGGCGAGCAAAGCCCCTTCATTGATGACATTCTCAAGAGTCGCACCGGATGCGCCAGGCGTATTCCTGGAAATATTTCGTAGATCCACCGTGGGGTCAAGCAAGGCTTTCTTTGCGTGAACGGTCAAAATACCTTCGCGCCCGGGAGTGTCCGACGTTTCTACTGAAATCTGACGGTCAAAACGACCGGGGCGCATAAGCGCAGGGTCGAGAGTCTCTGGACGGTTGGTGGCGGCCATAACAATCACACCGCTCGAATTATCAAAACCATCCATTTCAGTTAACAATGCATTGAGAGTTTGTTCTCTCTCATCATGACCGCCGCCTTGCGAAGCGTTCTTGGCACGCGCCTTTCCAACGGCATCGAGTTCATC
>JBFIEP010000560.1:0-2393 GCA_041603335.1 Elusimicrobiota bacterium
CTACATGTCGCCGGAACAGGAACTTGGAACCGTCTCCCGGGAATCCGATTTGTACGCCCTTGCGGTCCTCACCTACGAGATGCTCACTGGAGAAATCCCGTTTCAGGGACCTAATTTTCTAGCCCAAAAAAGAGAGAAGGTTTACAAACCGGCCTCTGAAATCGTCAAAGGATTACCGGCCCGGATTGATGAAATTATCTCGAAAGCACTCGAACCCATCCCGGGAGATCGATATCATTCGGGGAAGGAGTTTGCCGATGAAATCGATAACGTTGATTTCGCTTAGTCTGATCGCATTCACCGCATTAGCGGCAAACGCACAGGAAAACCCTGTCGATGCCCGCTCCTACGCGAACCTGGAACGCATTATCAAGCAATCCGATACTCTTCGCGAAGCATTAGAGCCCGACTCGTCCCGCCTTAGGGAAATTCGCGAGCTCTACCGTAAGGGAGAAAATGCACCTGGCATCATCGAAGAACGCAACCAAGTCGTCGGACGGCTCACGCAAGGAACCGACGAACTCCGGGAACTGCGCAATGAATTCAAGGAAAGCTCAAAAGGACTCCAAATGAGAATGGTCATGAGCAGTCTCGGTTCGGCGATGGAGGGAGGCTCTGATGGGATTAAAGTGAATGCGTTCTCACGATACATGGCCGTTAAAACCCGCATGGACAAGAATCGCAAATTCACCCGCTCGAATCGGCACTTACTTCTTGAAGAAAAATCCGAGTTTCTAAAATTTGAAATGGCCTACAAGCAAAAACGACGGGCGATGATGGCGGGAGCTGCGGCGGGACTGGTCGTCATGATCGGAGCCGGAGCAGTCTTCCTGCGTAAATATCGCAGAACAGGGACGTAATTTACTTCTGACCCGCCCCACCGACATCGGGGCCGCCCATGCCGCTAAACGGACCGCTCTCGTCTTTTTTGGGCTCGGGATTTTCAGGGATGCCTTCTGAAAACTCATTATCCGCACCAAATTCATCATCTTCTTCAGGCACCGGCGCAACGGGGTTTTTCGGGAGTTGGCCCGGCATCGGGGTATTCATCGCGGGCAATGCCATCGGAGGAGGCGTTGCCAACGGGGGGATGATCCGGGGTGCAGGGGTCGCTGCTGGCGGAATATTTTCCGGGAGCGGCGTTGCTGCAGGTGGGATATTTGTCGGAGCCGGTGTCGCATCAACGCTCGGTACCGAGGTCTCATCGACGCCGGGAACCGGTCCACTACTCTGGGGAAGCATGCCGGGGACCGGCGTAAAAAGAGGCTGCTGGCCGGGCCCTGCTGCAGGAATCGAAGTCGGGGCCGGCGGGGATGCCGGCTGCGGCACCGCCTCTGCAGGGGGTTGTGCGACGGCCACAGGCTCCGGCACGGGAGCGGCACCCTCAGTCAAAGCATCATCAAATAAAAGATCCATCAGAATTCCTTTGTAGAAAAGAAATCCCAACGACGCTCCGAGTGCGCAATAAAGAAAGTTGATGATGCTCGCAGACATCATCAGCTTTGGAATCTCCGGACTATATTTGAACGTGAACCAGAGCGACCAGGTAAAATTTAAGGGGACAAAGGCTAGAAAAGCAATGCCTATATACTTATTAACGTTTTTCTTTAATTCCCTGGAGAGGCGCGGCTTTTTCATTCCCCGATAGTATAAATGGAATTATTGAACGCCACCACTCCCGCCGCCGTCCATCGTATAGGTCGCATTCTTGGTGTCTTCCATTTCGCTGTCCATCTCGGATTCTTTCCAGGCCTCACCCTCATGTCCGGCATTAACGTGCGTATCCGAATTAGAACCGTAGCGCTCGACAATCTTGCCTTGGTCTTTCTGACCGTGCTGGTCGGCAATCTGTTGGCCCATATTCATTGACTGGCTCGACATCATCTGCGCCATCAGAAGCATAAGACCGCCGATGGCAATCAAAGCCCAACCCAAAGACGACATCCATCCGGTCGCAACAAGAATGGCTCCTATTACGAGCAAGGCGAGCGCGGTGGTGGTAAGTTTCTCCGCCTGGTCCGCCATGCCCTTGGCCGCATCCAACTTATCCTGATAGTCGGTTACGTTAACCCCATCAAGATCCGGGGGCTCACAACCGCCCCCTTCCCACTGCGTCCAATTACTGGGACAACTGCAGCCGCCCCCGCCCCCGCCGGTATCACCCCCCGGAGCCCCTGTTCCGGGAGCCTCTATCGTCGGCAAATCTTCTCCAATTCCACTTGCGGCATCAATCTCTCCGCCCTCACTCGAGGTTGCACCGAACGCGTCCTCCGCGTACGTCGCCGCCGCACCGGCGGAATTTGTCGTTTTCACAGAAGATGGCGGTCAGGGCAAAAGAGACTACTATATGAATATCGGCAATGTCGCGAAGCGCAACGACCAGTATTTCGCGA
>JBFIEP010000561.1:0-2392 GCA_041603335.1 Elusimicrobiota bacterium
GATCTCCGCAGGGGCCCCTCCAGGACGGATTTCGTTGACTCAAAAGGGCGCCACCGTCAATATCAAGCAACCCGGTTTTGCGGGAAGCATGAAAGCAGATACACCCATCGCACCGCCGGTGCGGCTCGGGAAACAGAAAATGCGGGCTTTCGGGCTCAAGCCGGATGCCCCGAGTGGCGGATCCTCTGGCGATGGTGACGGGACTGGCGGGGTTCCCAATACGGCGTTTGATCAATTTGCGATCGCGGAAAATCCGGAACCGACAACTCGCGAGACCGACGAGCGGGTTCAATTCGCCCAGCAGACAGCGAGGCTCTTGGACGGCCAGGCGATCTGGGACGAAGTCCGGACTCTAGAATCGGGTTCGGGCCATTACGCGGGAAGCGGAGTTTTCAACGCCTGCACTGTCGGCCAAGTTTGTACAGGAGGGGCGGCCACAAAAGGTCTCGTTCCTGCACTCCAGGCAGCCAGTACCGATGGAAAGTTTCGGTTCCAAGTAAATATCGATTTCGCAAATCGGACGATCGGCGGAAACTGCGGCGGTGCTTGCGGAGGGTCTGAATACGTCGCAACGGACACAGACAAAAATATTGTCAACGGTTCCATTACGCTAACGGGGAAAATAAAACAAACTTCATTTGCAAATCTTACCGGTAGAGCTCAAATTTCCCAAACCAGTACCTTCGCTCCGACGATTAATGCTTTGAAACTTGGGACCCCGAATACAACGTTTAAAATGGAAATCCATAATTCGGACGGGTTTGCCGCTCAGAAGGCTGTCGCGACGATTACGGTCAATGACGGAAAAACCGTAGGATCGGGCAGGGCGGAATCAGACCTTCTGAAAGGTGCTGTCGTTGGAAGTTTGATTAACATCAAATAGGAAAAATTAAACTCCGACTCCCTAGATCCAAATCCATCCCTAACGATTCGTATAGCGAACTTCTGTCAGTGATTCAGGGCTACGCTTAATCATTGTCAGGAATTGGGGAAGTGTTAACGATTCATCTACGCTTTCTGGCACCAGCAGCAAGCGTTCTTCACCGTATCTCACCGTGGAGACAACATGACTGTTCTCAATCGTATCCCACAACGGAGACGATATACTCTATGTGGATTCTTCATAGGGCGTTTCGGCTTCAAGCTCCGCGCGGATTCTTAGATAATCTTCGCGGTTAACAGCCGCTCCTAACTTCTCCGCCCGGGCGGAATTCCAATCGCATGGCGCCTGAGAAACAAATATCGCACTCCATCTGTTCCAAATCGGGAACACCCCACGGCCGGGAATGTCGGAGTCCCGGCGCATATAAATTTCTTAGAGGTAAGATCGGCTGCGGTCTACACGAACAAAGGGGGCAGCCCTGGCAAAGCCGTTGCGTGGTTTTGGAGCCGATTGAGATGCCTCCAAGACCTTACGGGCGAAAGTATCTGAAGCCCGCCATCCAAGGGGAAGAGGGAAATGAAATTAGGAGAGATGCGATGAATTTCATGATGAGATTGAGAATGATGCCGGCCGTTGTAATCCTATTGGCCGCAGGAGGCGGCATGGCCTCGGCCGAAAACATGTTCGCGAAGGGCGAAGCGAAGCCCAACAAGTTCTGGTGGCCGGAACATGTCAGCCTCCGGCCGCTTCGTCAACATTCTGCGGAATCAAATCCAATCGGGCGAAGCTCTGATTACCGGGAAAAATTCAAAAAACTCGACCTCGCGGCGCTAAAGAAGGACATTGAGGGAGTGATGACCGAATCCCAGGGCTGGTGGCCGGCCGATTACGGTCACTACGGTCCGTTCTTCATCCGCATGGCCTGGCACAGCGCGGGGACCTACCGCACGCTCGACGGCCGCGGCGGCGCGGGGGGCGGCCAGCAACGCTTCGAACCGCTCAATAGCTGGCCGGACAACGCGAATCTCGACAAGGCGAGACGGCTGTTGTGGCCGGTTAAGAAGAAATACGGGCGCTCAATATCCTGGGCCGACCTCATGGTCCTAACGGGAAATGCGGCGATGGAGTCGATGGGATTTAAGACACTCGGCTTCGCGGGAGGCCGCGAGGACGATTGGGAGGCGGACCTCGTCTATTGGGGCCCCGAGAAGAAAATGCTTGCTGATGAAAGGTTTCACGGCGACCGGAAACTAGAGAGTCCCCTTGCCGCGGTTCAGATGGGTCTTATCTACGTAAATCCCGAAGGACCCAACGGCAACAACGACCCGCTTTCGGCGGCCAGAGACATCCGAACCACATTCGGACGCATGGCGATGGATGACGAGGAGACGGTGGCCTTGATCGCGGGCGGGCATACCTTCGGAAAGGCCCACGGTGCCCATAAACCGTCCGACTGCGTCGGTCCCGAGCCGGCGGGAGCCGGGATTGAAGACCAGGGCCTCGGCTGGA
>JBFIEP010000562.1:0-2389 GCA_041603335.1 Elusimicrobiota bacterium
GCGGGCCATAGGGCTCGTCACCGACACCGCCGCTCTCATTAATCAATGGATTGTTTGCGACTACTTCCGTCGCGCTGGGTTGGGAAGGCGGTCCCGAGTTTGCCCAGGTCGACATTCCGACGCCCTTGGTTACAGTGCCGTCAGGGTTGGTGACATCGGGAGTCGTGATATTCCAAGCCATCAGATTTCCGTTGCCGTCGAACTGCGGCTCGAGGCTGGCTCCCGGTTTTCCGGCTGTGACATCATCCATCGCTTGTTTTAAAAGGGACATATTTGAAAGTTGCCCTTCTTCCTCGATCTTTGTCATATCAATGCCGCCCCAGGTTCCTTCGGACGATTTGATGTTGTCGAGCGGATCGAAATTCTCCCAGTCTATCGAGCGGCCAAGGCCGGCTTCCATCTGTCTGCGAATATCCTCGTTGGCGTAGATTGCGTCGAGGGTTTGAACCATCTCAATTTTTTTAGCGTGTTCGGCCATTCCCGGCATCGCGGCGGCAACCCCTTGAGTTAGGGTCTGGGCGACTTGGGGCACTCCGAAAAAACCAAGGACAGAATCGACGCCTGCGGCTCCCGCCATCATGGAGTCTCCGAGGGCTTCTCCATTGGCATTCGCACGTTCAAGTTGATCCCGGAGTAGTTGGACCGACTCGGTGTCTCCCTCTCCAAGCACCTTTTCTAGTCTTTCCAGCTGGGCTGCCAGCTTTTCCTGATCGGCGATTGCTTGTTCGTTTGCGGCTCTATCGGCTTCAATTTCCGCTGGAGTTTTCGGCTTATTTTCAGGTTCTTGGGCTTGCTCGTCAGGTGTCGCGGACTGATCTTTCTCTTCCTCCTCCTCTTCCACTTCGGCGGGTTGGGAGGATGTACGGTCGACATTCGGCGCGGCAAAGGCACCCATAGGCACTGTCCCTATTAGGAGGGAGAGGGCCGCGAGGGGCGATAAGAGATATTGGGTGCGGGGACTTTGCATTTCCTTTACCTTCGCGATAGTATAGCCCGCAACCTGGACGCCGCAAGCCCATAGGACCTAGGTGTCAATAGGACCAAGGACCTACATTATTTTGTCTGAAAATTCTTGCCCTTCTTCCTCTTATAAGGTATATATACCGCCAATGGCTATCAAATTCGGCACTTCAGGTTGGCGGGCAATTATGGCGGAGGATTTTACCTTCGCGAATGTTAGGCGTCTTTCTCACGCTATTTCAGCACACGTCAAGGAGCATCCCGAGTTCGGGCAAAAAAGCCCGGACTACAAACAGTTCGTTGGGAAGCGTCCTGACGACGAGGAACCCACGGTTATTATCGGATATGATCCCCGGTTCCAGGGCAATGAGTTTGCTTATGAAGCGGCACTCGTTTTAGCTCAGGATGGAATTCGGGTATTGATGGCGAAAAGCGATATTCCAACCCCTGCCCTTGCGTGGGCGGTTCTCGAGAAGAAGGCTGTCGGCGGTATCGTTGTGACGGCAAGCCATAACTCGTGCCGCTACAACGGAATTAAGTGGTCTCCCTTCTGGGCCGGCCCGGCGACCTTGGGAGTCACCGAAGATATCGAACGCCGCCTCGTCGTGATGGGACAATCGATGGTTAAGACGATGCCCTACGCGAAAGCGGAGCGGGATCAGTGGATTGTCAAAACCGACTTTAAGACCGGATACTTCAAGCAGCTCCGCAAGCTCCTCGACCCGAGTAAGCTTAAAAATTCCAAGCTTAAAATCGGTGTCGATGCGATGCATGGCGCCGCTCGCGGCTACTTGAGACCTTTTCTGGAAGATTTGGGTCTTGATGTTATCGGATTGCGCGAAGAGCGCGACGTGTATTTCGGCGGCGAGACTCCAGAGCCCGAGCCCGCGAGGCTTCAGGATCTTACCGCCTTGGTGAAAAAGAAAAAGCTGAATCTCGGCATGGCGTGTGATGGTGACGGGGATCGCTTCGGTATTTTGGATCAAGGGGGCGTATGGATTTCGGCCAACGATGTCCTCGGCCTCACGCTCCATCACCTCGTGAAGAATCGCGGGTGGAAAGGATCTGTTGCCCGTTCCCTTATGACATCGCGTTTTGTGGACGCTGTCGCTAAGGCTCATGGGCTGCGTGTGCGGGAGACGCCCGTCGGGTTTAAGCACATCGGGGATCTGCTGCGAACGGGAGACTTCGTGCTCGGCGGTGAAGAGTCCGGCGGATTGTCGGTAATGGGACATGCTCCTGAAAAAGACGGAATTCTTGCCTGCTTGCTTATGGCTGAGCTTGTCGCATTTGAAAAGAAACCGCTGGCTAAAATCCGTCAAGAGCTTTTCAAGCAGCATGGTGCTTTTCACAATACCCGGATAAACTTTGAGGTACGGGACGAGAGATTCGTTAAGGATCTTGATGACCGCCTTAAGATTAAGGCTCC
>JBFIEP010000563.1:0-2371 GCA_041603335.1 Elusimicrobiota bacterium
AGGCGGCCGGCGGCGGCCGGTAAAAGGTCGGTTTTCGGACGACGATTTCTTTAATGGTGCGGCCGGTGAGTTCGTTGTCTAGGACGCGACGGACGGTTTCTACTTCTGGAAGTTCGGGGATTTATCCCCCGTAAACGTAGCCGTGTTGTTTTGAGAAGTAGTTGACGATGAAAAAGGTAATGAGGATTGACGCGAAGCCGGCTGTCGATAGGTAGACGCTTCGGCGTCCGCGAATGCCCATGAATCGGTGGGTGTAAAGCATATTCGCGTAAATGAGCCAAGTGATCGCAGCCCAGGTTTCCTTCATGTCCCATCCCCAGGAGCGGCCCCAGGCCTGTTGCGCCCAAATCGTCCCGGTCGCAATCCCGATGGTAAGCACAGGCCAGGAGAATAGCACCATTCTAAAGTGCAGGCGATCGAGTTCTTCGATGGCGGGGAGTCGATAGGTAAGCGCGGAGGGTTTGCGCGATTTCATCTGCTTTTCCTGCAAGAGGAGGGCGAGACCGATTCCAAATGCATTCGCGAACCCAACGTAGGCGGTCATGAGAATTTTCGGATGAATGTTCATCCAAACGCTTTGGAGATCCGGCTGCAGGGTTCCGGTCTCGGGAGCTGCAAACATCGCTGCACCGGCAGAGATTAAGGTCCATGGCAAAACGAATGCACCCAGAATGTGAAGACGCGCGACGCTGTATACCACGAAGAACACGACCGAATTGGCGAGGGCGATCCACGAAAATACGCCGAAAAAAGTATTAATCGGGAAATAGTATCGATGCGCCGGGTTTTCCCAAAAGAGCTGGACGCGCATTCCCGAGCTAACGGCGTGAGCCAAAATACCGATTCCCAAAAGACGCCACATCCACGTAGTGAGGCGCTCGTCCTTCGCGTAGACGTAGGTGAGGGCCAGGCCGGTTGCAACGGCATAGAACATGAAAGCGGCGGTAAAAAGAGTGCCTTCCATAGGTAAAGAGATTCTACAACTTCTTGCCTCTCCCTGTTAGACATGCTAGATTTTATCGACGGAATTCGAAAAATCGGAGGAATACATGGATTGGAAAAAGATCGACGCGGCCATTGCTGAGAAGGAAATTTTGAAGCACCCGTTTTATCAAGCGTGGTCGGCCGGTGAGCTGAAAATCGAGGACCTTAAATATTACGCGAAGCAGTATTACCACCTCGAGAGAAATTTCCCGCGTTTATTGAGCCGGGTGCATTCCAGCTGTGAAGTCCCTGAAACCCGCCTTTCCCTGCTTGAAAACATGATGGATGAAGAGCGCGGCACCGAGAATCACCGTGAGCTTTGGCTTCGTTTTTGCGATGGGCTGGGTTTAGCACGCAGCGAAGTTATCAACTCCGAAGCGACTGAGTCCACGAAGTTGGCGTTTGAAAGCCTGATGGCCGCCTGTTCGGGAACCCCGGCTGAAGGCCTTGCGGCGCTTTACGCCTACGAGTCCCAGCTTCCGAAGGTTTCGGAAACGAAGATGGCCGGGCTCAGCGAGTTTTACGGCATTAAGGATGCGAAGACGATTTCCTTCTTCACGACCCACAAGGAAGTCGATGCCTGGCATTCGGATGTTGAAAAGAACGAGATCGAGCGTCTCAATGCAGACGAGGGCACTGTTCTTGCCGGCGCCCGTACGGGTGCTGAAGCACTCTGGCGTTTCCTCGATGGGGTAGATGCCGAGACCCGGGGCAAGCGCGAAGAAGTTTGCGCCGCTTGCTGACGTTCTGAATCTTCCGGTTCATCCAACGGTTAACGCCGCGCTCAACGCAATGAGCGCGGCGTTGCTGTTTGCAGGTTGGCGTTTTATTTTGGCGGGAAATCGAGAGGCGCATCGAAATTGCATGGTGGCGGCCTTCTCGTGTGCGTGTTTGTTTTTGATCAGTTATCTCCTATACCACTATCAAGTCGGGTCCGTCCGATTTCAAGGCGTCGGGTTAATTCGGGTTCTCTATCTGGGAATTCTATTGACGCACACCATCCTTGCCGCTGTTATGCTGCCTATGATTATTCGAACGTTTTGGTTGGCAGCCCATAAACGGTTTACTGAGCATAAAAGAATTGCACGTTGGACCTTCCCTATTTGGTCCTATGTCTCTGTGACAGGTGTTGTTGTCTACGCGATGCTATACTTGGGTCCATGGCGAAGCTGACCGGTAAAGAAATCAAGGATGTCCTGGGGCTTTCCGGCATCTTCGGTTTGCGGATGTTGGGATTGTTCCTGGTCCTTCCTGTTCTGAGCATCCACGCTCGCGAGCTCGGGGCCTCCCCCATGTTGGCGGGCTTATCCGTTGGGATTTACGGCCTCGCGCAGACAGTCTTTCAGGTTCCTTTCGGTATGCTCTCCGATCATTTTGACCGGAAGGC
>JBFIEP010000564.1:0-2362 GCA_041603335.1 Elusimicrobiota bacterium
GGCATGGAAACCGACGGTGCCGGATACTCCGGGGCCATTAAAACTTCACCGGAACAGACGGTCTCACTCGGTGAGTCCTCACCCGCCGCATACAATTCGACATTAAACGCGCCGTTTTCCTTTTCTTTTACACGGGTGCTGAGGGCTTTTACCTCATCAAGGATAAGCCAGCCGATCACTTTCACATTGCGAAGCCCCACAACCCGCAGCTGCGGATGCTTCGCTGCCGCTGCGGCGGCAAGCCGGTCTACCATAAACATCATCGGAAGCGCGGGACGTGTTTGCGTCGGACGATGATCTCCGATCCAAGATTCCTTTTCGGGATCAAGGACATCGGAATCTACATCGCCGGGGACAATACGCATGCCGATACGAACGACGTTGTAAATGCGTCTGCCATCGACCCACATCCATCCGCTAGCGATGACGAAAGGCTTCCCTCCGTCGGAACCTTCTTCAAGGACATCAATCGTGACCGTGACCTTTTTGTCTTTGGGCACAACCTGTCCGCGGTACTTCCATTCACATTGCTGATTCGTCGCGACAGGCTCAAAACGCGCGCCCGGGATGCCCTTATCCATGCCTTTTTCAAGCATGAAGACTTGAAGCATCTGAAGCATCATTTCAAATCCCATCGAACCGGGCTGAACCGGATCGGAATAGAAGTGGGCTTTAAAGAACCAAGCTCCCGGGTCGACATCGTATTCCGCACGCAGCCGGCCGAGCTGCTTTTCGCCCCCGTTGGGCCAATAGCCGCTGACCCGATCGATCGCTAAGAGACGCGAGGTGGGCAGGCGGGCGGTCCCGTTAAAATATTTGGCGGGACGCTCGGACATTTCAACGAGAAAATCGGATTCCACCGCGAGAGCTTTCCGGTCCTCGTCCTTTGGAGGAATTCCGACCTGGACCGCCAAGGCGGCTGCGGGGAAATGTCCAAAAACAGATTTGAGTTCATAAACGCAGGTTTCCCCGACGTAG
Source organism: Elusimicrobiota bacterium (assembly GCA_041603335.1). Taxonomy (GTDB): domain Bacteria; phylum Elusimicrobiota; class Elusimicrobia; order UBA1565; family UBA1565; genus UBA1565. The sequence goes on from JBFIEP010000564.1 coordinate 979, forward strand.
CTTTTCGAAGAGTAGGATTGAACAACCATCCCTCCGGCATTCGAAATAGAATCGATAGTCGTCACCGTTCTTAAAATTCCGGCTTCCGGTGGAATTTCCGCAAGGACTGTTCCTTTCCCATCCAGGTTTCGGAAAAAGAATTCACCCTCTTGATCGTTGCTGATCCCCAAATACGAGCTAATCCAACCGCAGGTTTGCAGTGCGGCCTCGGCGAGAACGCAGTGCGGCATAACCGGATGTCCCGTCCCCGAGAAATACCAGGCATCCTTGGGAATTTCATATTCGATTTCGACCTCGACACCGGTCGCCGGGATTCCGGAGGGATGTGAGACCCGGGTTGCACGCGTAATAAAGTGGAAGGGCGGACCCGGAAGACGAGGGACACGACGGCCGGTCTTTTCGGATTCGGCGAACACTTTTCCGAAAGCGAGTGTCGGAGGACCCCAGGCGCAGGCAATCGCCGCCTTGTAGCCGAATTCGAACCCGTCATCATGGTGGACCTGGCGTGTCTCGGGTTTAAGCTCCATCAGTTCGCGCATACTCGTCATCGGCCAATCGGCAACGAGACGAAGTCCGAGACGTTTGCATAAAAATACTTTGTGGCCGTCAACAGTCGCCAATACATCGGCAAATAGGGTCGGGACTTTACCATCATGGATCTCACGTACAAAGATCTCGTAGGAAACATGCTTGGACTTCGGCGTAGCCTGACCTCGGCATTTGAGGTCATAATCAACCTCGGGCACGGGTTCAAAGCGCCAACCGTCCCGGTCGGTGGTAAAACCCATCGCGGTCATATAAACCGCCATTGCCTGGAAACACCCTTCGATCATCAAGGTTCCCGGCATACACGGATCGTTTTTGAAATGTCCGTTAAAGAACCAGGAGTCGGGCTGCAGAGGATAAGCGGCTTTCAAATACCCGCGTCCTAACGGTCCCCCGTTAGGATCGAATTCTGGAATAGAATCAATGAGAAGCATCCGTCCCGAGGCGATGTTCGGCGTGCGGGTATGCGTCTGCGTCATCCCGAATCCTTCCCCGAAACACGCGTACGCGTCCCCGGCCGAGAAAGCCCCGAGTTCCGCAGAGGTAAAGGCCTTCTTCGTGCAGTTAATCCGGGGAGAATCGCTGGGCTGATCATCCTCTCCTTCCAGCTCAATGGAATCGATGATGCCGTCGGAATTGTCGAGTTCTTTGTCGGTAAAGAAACCGGCCTGACCGCGCCGCATGCTCAAACGCGTTTTCCCGTCGATCCTGCAGTCATAGTGGAAGAAAAACAGGCGTGTCCCTTGATGCTCGGCGTGCCCATCGATGTGGATGTCGTAAACCAAGGTCTCCCCCACTTTAGGAAGACTGTCATGGTAACGGAGCGTGCAGCCGAGAA
>JBFIEP010000565.1:0-2351 GCA_041603335.1 Elusimicrobiota bacterium
CGCTGAAGAAGGTTTCTCCCGGAACCGAGAAGTGTGTTTTTAGATTTTTGACCTCTAGAAGGGGCGCGCTCACGTGGATTCCTCTTCAACGTTCCAGCATCGGGCAGTGCGAGTTTCGGTGACGGTAAATAGAGGCGAGTCTTCCTTCTCGCAGCGATCCATAACTTCCGAACAGCGGGGTGCAAACGGACAACCGACAATTCCTTTCGCGAGGTCCGGCGGCTGGCCGGGAATTGACGCCAGGCGTTCCTTGCGGGAATAAATCGAAGGAACGGCAGCGAGTAATGATTTTGTGTAGGGATGTTTCGGGGTCCTGAAAAGTTCTTCGGTGGGTGCACGTTCGACCGAACGGCCTGCGTACATGACAACGACTTCATCGGCCATTTCCGCAACAACGCCGATGTTGTGAGTGATGAGGACAAGCGCCATTTTGTATTCGCGCTGGAGGTCCTTCATGAGTTCGAGAATCTGCGCTTGGATCGTGACATCGAGGGCGGTCGTCGGTTCATCGGCGATCAGAATGTCGGGATCGCAGGAAAGGGCTATCGCGATCATGACGCGTTGGCGCATTCCGCCGGAGAATTGATGCGGATAATCGCGGAGACGTTTTTCGGCATCGGGGATCCCGACCTTCATCAGCAATTCGGCGGCCTTATTCATCGCGTCGGTCTCATTCAATCCTTTATGGAGACGTACCGATTCGGCGATTTGTTCGCCCACGCGCATCACGGGATTGAGTGAGGTCATTGGTTCTTGAAAAATCATCGCGATTCGATCCCCGCGAATTTTCCGGATCTCTTCTGCTTTTGCTTTTAGGAGATCCTTGCCTCGGAAAAGAACCTCTCCACCCACAATACGAGCGGGTGGAATCGGCAAGAGACCGAGTATCGACAATGCATGAACGCTTTTGCCGGAACCGGATTCTCCCACAATCGCAAGGGTTTTTCCGGGTTCTAAGTCGTAGCTCAGTCCGTCGACGGCACGGACCGTATAATCCTCGGTGCGGAACTCGGTCTTTAGACCGCGTACCGATAGGATGGGTTCAGAGATCCCGGCGCTCACCGTGGGATCAGATAGCGGTCGTGACGAGAGTTTCCGTAGACAAAACGCCTGGAATCGCCCGGATTTGTTCGACGACAGTGCTTGAGAGCGTCGGCAGGTCCTGCGTCTCCATATCAAGGACAAGGTCCCAGCGGCCGAAGACGGCGGCGACATGGGAAACACCTCTGGTTTCCTTGATCTTTTGAAGCGCTTCTTTTTCGTTGCCTGATACTAAACGAACTAAAACAAGTCCCGTAACCATGGAGCCTTCCCTCAAATCAACTAGGATATCTAGGATTTTACTGCGTTAACGCGAGTATACTAAAATGGTCAGAGCCCACAAATGCGAGTATTGATCCAAAGAGTCTCAAAAGCGTCCGTTTCCGTTAATAACGGGGACCCCCGGCCCATCCAAAAAGGGTTGGTTGTTCTGCTGGGAGTGGGTCCAAACGATGATTTTCAGCGGGCCAACAAAATGGCGGAAAAGGTCGCGAACCTAAGAATTTTTTCAAATGACGCGGGGAAATTCGACAAGTCTCTTTTGGATATCGGCGGCAGCGCTCTTGTGGTGAGCCAATTCACGCTTTACGGAGATTGCCGCAAAGGACGGCGCCCGGATTTCACCGGAGCAGCCCCCCCCGGTATCGCCGAGCCGATTTATCGTCAATTTGTCGAAGCCTTGCGCGGCTTAAACGTGGAAGTAAAAACGGGAGAATTCGGGGAGAAAATGGACGTTGAGATTCGCAACGACGGCCCCGTAACCGTTTGGATTGATTCCGAGGATGGGGCATGATGAGGACGCTTGTCCTGTTAGCGGTGCTGGCAGCTCCGGCCTTTGCTGAGGATCCTTCGATGGGGATGGCCGCAGATCCATCCTTGGTGGGGCATGCTAAGCCGGATCGGAAACAGGAGACCGTCTCGCGAATCGGCCTGGCGGTTTCATTGGCGTTTGACGCCACCACCTGGACCTCGGTCGGTGTGTCGAGTGCTCCGGCTCATGCGGCGACAAATCTGATCAAGCAAGGGCATTACCGTCTTGAGTTGCTCCAACTTGTTCTCATTGCCCGGGATTCGGGGACGCGCTTACTGGACCTGACCAAGGAACGCGCCAAAGGGAAAAAAACCCTTCGTGAGATGGCCGTTGAAGCGAATATTGATTATGACCGTCTCTACTCGAAATCCCAAAAACTTTCGTTGGAAGTGGATCGGCGTCTGGAGCAAACGCTTCGTGTCCGTTCGGATTTAAAATGAAACGCTTTCTTCCCCTGTTGCTTCTTCTTTCCGGATGTCAGGGATCGGAAACCGCACCC
>JBFIEP010000566.1:0-2344 GCA_041603335.1 Elusimicrobiota bacterium
ACTGAGAGTCCCGTAAATGTGAAGCTTGTATTATCAATACTAAACCCCGAGTCTTGATCCAGACTTCCCGTGAAATCAGTTGCCGTTGACAGCTGGACTTGAAACCGTGTGCCGCCCGGATTGTTGCTGATCCAGTTGGTGCGCAATTCTGTATCGAGCACCTGCTCGACCTGAGCGGCTACGGGAGGGGCCGGGTGGGTCATCGCTTCGGTTAAAACCGAGGGCTGACTCGCGTCTCCTCCATGGTTGAAGGCTAGAACCCGGAAGTAAAAGCTTGTCCCGGGGGTGAGTCCGGGGAGGTCTTCATTCAAGCCGGTGAGAAAATCGGTGCCGTCTAGAAGATTTGTATATGTGTTGTCGTCATACACGTTGACGATATAGCGCGTGCCGCCGGGGTTTCCGTTCGGCGTCCATGAAACATTGACAATCGTCGAGGAGAGTATCGTCGTGGGCCCCGGGGTGACTGGGATTGTAGGCGTGACCGTCGTGATGAAATTCGAGTAGAAGAAATCATTCGCCGTTGAAACCTTGACCATGAAAGAGTAGGTGGCGTTGACGGAAAGTCCGGTAAATTGGTGGCTCGATTGGTTGACCACGTGAGTAAACGAGGAAAAGATTGAACTGAAATCTCCGCCGTCGCCGAGGACGAGAAGGGGTGCCTCGTTGGAGTTCTGCATATCCCAGGTAAAGCTGAGCGTTGTCGGTGATGAAGTGGAATCATTGATATTGATCGGGGGCGGGGTTTCAAGAAAGGATTGCGTTGTCGTCGAAGGGAGATTGATGAAAACCGATTCAACATGGTCGAGACCGCGCGATTTGACGCGCGTGAAGTACTGGGTGTTTAGCGTAAGAGGAGCGAACTCTCGGGACGCTAATGCCCCGACCCACCCGGTATCAAAGTCGGCTGAGCCGGTGAAGTTTGAGGCCGTCGAGGCTTGGGCCAGGTATTGGGTTGCCGGTTTTTGGTCCGTGACCCAATTGGCTGTTAGTCGCCTGCCGAAAACATTGGTGGGGGCAATGGAGACGGGAGGAGAGGAATTCGTGATTGCCGCGGGGAGAACCGTGTACGCCGTGCGCAATCCCTGCCGGTTTTCGGCGCGGACACGGAAGTAGTAGGTCGTGTTCGTGTCCAAATCGGTTGCGGTGAGGGTTGTTCCCGGCAGGAAGGGTAGGTCTTCAACGAGGATGTTGGTAAAGGCGAGATCCGAAGCCATTTCTCCCGAATAGGTGGTATCGGTTGGATTGCCGTCGTGCGTCCAGGTAACCTGGATTTGTGTCGAAGAAAGAACGACGGTCGGAGCCGTTCCGGGAGGTTCCGCCAAGGTTGCCGAGTTGATCGGTGAGCTATAGGAGGCTTCGGTGGATACCTTGACCTTGAAGTAGTACGTTGTATTTTTTGCGAGTCCGTTTATAAAGACGTTTTCCTGACCGGGTGCACCTGCTTCCGATGAGAGGGTGGTTGCGAAGTTGCTGACAGTTGATAACGCATAGAACGGGATTTGTCCCGGTGAATCCAATACCCATGACGCTTCTATGAGCGACGATGTGAAGCTTGAATATTGGACATTTGTAGGGGTAGCCGCCGACGCCGCTCCCGAAATAAACGGGATCGACATGAGTACGCAGGAAAATACGGCCGTGATGCGAAGCATGGCGGCGAAGCGGCGAGGCCTTTAGCGGGGTTTCTCTTTTAAAATACTCGAGAAATAGTCCCTAATAGCGTATATAGCCCCCAGATGTTGCGGATTCAATACTTTTTTAGGGGAGCGACAAAATAAAAAATCCTGCTAAAAGCAGGATTTTTTAAGATTTAACGGGTTGGCTCTATTAAGGAATCAGGAGATGGGATTCTGAAGTTGGAATCTGCTGAATGCGGCTATCAAAAGCGCCCAGCGCGCCTGAGCGGCCTGGAACTGGAAATTGTATTGTCGGTGGCGCAATTTCCATTGAAGCTTCGCGTTTAGCCAGCGCTCTTTCGCATTTTCAGAACTTGCGGCCACCGTGCTTTTCAATTCCCGGTAGCGGAGCTTGGCTTCTGCAAGCCGTCCGTACGCTGTTTCCAGTTGGAGTTGGGCATCGGCCATCCTTTTTTGTATTCGTGCCGAGAGTTCTTCAGGAGCATCCGCAATTTTCAGCTGTACGCGCCGGATATCGGCTTCAATCCGGGCTTTGAGAATATGTTCCGCCCGAAACCGTGTGAGTCTCCAGGAGAGGCCCACGAGGCTTAATGTTTTGATCCACCACTTTGTCGGGTCAAAATGGTACCAGCGAATTCCGTTGCGGTAGTCGGCTCCGAATTTGTGGTGGAAATTGTGGTATCCCTCTCCGTAAGTAAAAAACGCCA
>JBFIEP010000567.1:0-2341 GCA_041603335.1 Elusimicrobiota bacterium
GTGAAAAAAGTCAGGCAGCCTCTCGGGCGTCCTAAACTGGCACCCATGAAGGATCCGGACGCCGTTGTATTGGGGAAACCAACTTTCGCCAGGGACAATTTAAAACCAAGCTTTCTAAAATCCCGTCCGGTCGCTAAGCCGACTCCAACTCCGGCGGCGCCCGTTATGCGGCCAAGGGTAGAATCGGTATCTGAAGCCCCGGCTGAGGCAGGCGGAACTTCCGAATCACCGGGAACCGCTGCGGCATCGGTCTCGGCCGACATGCCCGATTTTCCATACCCGTGGTATCTGCAGCGCCTGCGCGCTTCCCTCTGGAACCGTTGGTCGCTTAAAATGCCCACGCAATCCTCCGAATGCGGTGTGGTGTTCACGGTTTTACGCGGGGGGGAAGTCGTCGATTTAAGAGTTGAAATGACTTCGGGAGATGCGGCTTTCGATCTTCAAGCCCTGACCACCGTAAAAGGCGTCGCTCCGTTTCCGCCCTTGCCGCCTCAATTCAAGGAGCGTTTTATCAAGGTCCACGTTCAGTTCAAATCGAACTAATCTGCTACACTATCGTCGTTGGAGAGATGCCTGAGCGGCTGAAAGGGCTCCCCTGCTAAGGGAGTAGGCGGGAAACCGCCTCGAGGGTTCGAATCCCTCTCTCTCCGTAGATTTTAAAAGCCCATGCATAAAGGCATGGGCTTTTTAAATTTACGGGTGTCCAGCGCCATCGCCTCCCACTCCCCCAGCTTTGTTCAAAGATGCAACTGTGCGGTTTAAGACAATTTGGACCGGGCCGCCCTTTTCAAGGAACCAAATCGGGGGGTCATTCGTATATATAACTATGGAGAAGACCTTAATTCCCATTGAATTGATCGAGAGGCGCATATATCTAATCCGCGGCCAGAAAGTTATGACGGACTGGGATCTGGCAGAAATTTACGGCGTTTCTACTAAACGTCTAAACGAACAAGTTCGGCGCAACAAGCGCCGCTTCCCTGAGGATTTTGTGTTTTCTCTTACTCCGAAGGAGGCCAAGGAACTCGTTTCTTTAAGGTCGCAAATTGCGACCTTAAAGAAACGCCGTGGCAGCCATCGAAAATATCTTCCCCATGTGTTTACAGAGCATGGGGCCGTTATGCTGGCCAGTATCTTAAACAGTGCCACCGCAGTAACAGCGAGCATCCATGTCGTCCGAGCTTTTGTCAGGCTTCGACAAATGGCCTTAGCCCAGAAAGAGCTTGCCGCAGATTTCGAGAGACTGGAGCGGGATGTCCGCGGACACGGGAAGAGCATCCGCAATCTGTGGGAAGCCATCGACGACCTGCTTGATCCTCCTGAACCGCCCCGTCCTCGGATAGGATTTAAATCAAAGTCGAAATAGGTTCCCTCGTGGTTTCATGTTTACGTTGACCTGAGAGGAGGCGGATTACTTGGTATCGCAAAATGCGATACCTTCGCGAAAGCACCTGGGAGGACATCTTCCGCACGTCTTTACGATAGAATGTCGAGGAGCCCGACGCTATGGAACTCGTTTCTTCAAGGTCGCAAATTGCGACCTTGAAGAAAATTCTTGGAAGCCGCGTCGTTAGAAGGCAACAGGCAACGCGGTCATCAGCACCGCAGAACGAAGGGCGGGAAGCGTCTTAATCAATTCCCGGTACAACCGCGCCCGCTCTGCGTGCTGATCCGCACCGATGCGCACTTCGAGATTGGCGCGCACGCGATCGACCTCAATACCGCCCGGACGCGCGTCCAGGTCGCCGTTTCCGTTTTGATCGATCGCGCCGCCTGCATCCTTCAAGACGCCGCGAATCGCCGATCCCCCAACCCGGTGGCGCACACGGGCATTCGGATAAACACCGCCGCGCCCGCGCACGGTCTCAAGGAAGGTCTCGCGCACCCCGCCCCGGAAGGATTGGAGAATCCTGCCGCGCATATCTTCGATATCTTCGTTGGCGGCTTGAACCGCACGGCGGAGTCCGCCCACGCCGAAGTGGATATTACGGTCGGCGGTCCGGGGATCGCGCTCGTAAATCCACTCGCCCGGAAGAACCGATCTGTCCGTTTGAACCCGGTCCGGAAACTGGCTGGGATCGAGATACCGGTCGACCTTGTCGGGGAGAATATCAAGGAAATCGATGAAGTGAATGATCTTCCCGAAGGTTCCGCGCCGGACGGTAGAACCGCCTTCGCCGCGGAACATATAAACCCGCCCGATATAATGGTGCTGGTTGGAATCACGCCCGGTAATAATTTCGATCGGTGTTTGAACGATCCCGCGGGGAAGCTCAAGTACGATATTCGGCCAATTCCGAGGTTTCGTCGCCCAACCTTCCGTGTCATCGAGTTCGTCAAC
>JBFIEP010000568.1:0-2339 GCA_041603335.1 Elusimicrobiota bacterium
AATAAAGCCTCGGAAAATTATATCGGCAAGTGATTTAACGCTCCACGTTTCCGTAGTTTCTTCGACAGATTGGCGATTTAACGGAATTGCTCCCCCAGTTTCGCTCGACCCCGTGGGGGTCGACCGCTCCGCGCCCTAATGGAAATCGTACCCGAGGCGCCGTTTAGTGAGATCGGTTTTGCCCCCGGGGTAAAGAAATTACGCTTATTTTTTCAGCGCTAATTTCCCTAAAATATTGCAACCCCCGTTGCGCAAACAGGACGAACTTTCCGACAGGACCGAACCGCGAACATTTTTTGAAGAAAGTGTTAACTTCCCCACCCGCCTGCGGCCATATCGGGTCTCGCTTGGCACCATGCCCGAAGGCCCGAGGAAAAGCCTCGGTGCATCGGCGGAGGCTGGTTCGCAGGGCATCTCTTAAGACGGTTGACTTGATGGCGATGCCCCCACGGGGGCGCGGGCGTCGAAGACCTGGAGCGAAGCTCCAGCGTTGGGGGGAGCCGAGTCGTTGCGTTTCTAATGACATAATTCTAGGTCATCCGGGGGCTATGTATTGGGACCTCTGACCCCTCGTTAGTTGGGGTCTTCTACCGGTAAAATACACTACTTCCTTGGAGGTGGCTATGTTCCGAATACTTCTTTCTATTTTCCTACTGACCCCATCTTTGGCACGCGCAGCGGCCATACCGATGCTAACCCCGATTCGGGTTACTCCGGCAGTGAACCACGTTGTCGATAACCGGACCGCGTTATTAAGACTGCTCGATAGCCCCGACCCGATTGTTCAGAGAAACGCTCTTCGTTCCCTGCGTTATTATGTGGGACAAACGGCGGACACGCGTTGGAAGGTCCTTCGCGTCTTGGACGACCCAAGACGTATGCGCGCGGTGCGCTACCAAGCGATCAAGACCCTTGGTTGGGCGGTGCATTATCCCGACGTTTCGCAGCGGTTGATGGTTTACGCGGATCATCCGCAAACAGCACCTGATTTTAAGGCGCTTCACATGAAGGCGCTATATACCCGGGCCGCTGGTGATCCCCGCATTAAAAATTTCCTGATGCGCCGACTCGCAACGGAGCGAAATCCGATCGCGGTGAAGGGTGCGATTTGGGCTCTTGGTGAGGCGTCCCATTATCCGGATGTCGCTGCGGCGCTGATACGAGCGGCGCAGTTTGGCGCGACGGAGGATGTCCGTGAGTCGGCGGTGCGAAGTCTTTATCGCGGGAACGGACGGCCGGAGGTTCGGGCATTTATTGACGCCGCTGTACGAGGAAGGATTGACCTTCCTATTTCGGCGCGCGTGAGTGCGGTTCGATTGTCAGGGACGATTGCCGGAACCCAGCGGGCATTAACGCTGCTGGCATCAAACCCCCGTGCGGTTGATCCGAGTTTGAGTGATGAGCATGCCGCGATCATGGCGGCGACCGCAGCCCAGGCGCTTGCAGGGGACCGCGTGCAAAATCTTGTGTATTTTCACCGTGCGTTTCCGGGGTACGACCCGCTCGACGCGGAGTAAATCCTACCAGGCGAAGTAGGCTGCGGTTGCGGCGAGGAAAGAAAGGAGTCCCGGACCGTGATGCTTTCTCTTCTTTTTGGGGAATGCCCTTTTGGGCTTCGGGGAGTGAGAGGCCAGCTCTAAGCGACCCTTTACGCGGGCTTCGGTTAGCGCCGCGAAGTTCTTGAGGTCTTCAAGATCGAATTTAGGATTCCCACCTTCCATCCGCTTATAGTAACGCTCCTAGCTGAATGTAAGAACCCACCTAAGCCCCGACTCAATTTGGGTCTTTAGAGCCCCCGATTGTGTTGCAGGTCTGGCGGTCCCGCTGAGGACGGTTATACTCAAGGGCGATGGGGAAAAAGTCTAAAGAAGAGGGTGTTCTCATCGAATCCGGTGCCTTTCGGATCGACCGGAAACGCGCCCTTCAGAAGCTAAAGCGTTATCAGCTTTCCGAGCCCGAGCTGTTTTTGACCCGGGTCGTACGGGCGGCGCTCGCGTCCGGATCGCCCCGGATTCAAATCGAGTACAGCGTTTACGGCCTGCGGGTGCGTTTTTCCGGAAAGGTTCTTCCGCGAAAAATACTGAGGGATCCGTTTGCCGCGGTACTGGAGGAATCCACCCGCGCCAATGCGGCCGGCCGCGAGTTGGGGATTGCTGTTCTTGGGTTTATGCGTTTGCTGAAGGCTTCTGTTTCGATGGCGTCCGGAGGCGGGACGCGCATTCACAACTCAATAGCGCACTTACTTTATAGTATAACAACTTTGGCCGGGAGACCCGCATCCGCAAACTCAAGACTGAACACACCGGATGCTACAATCGCCGTTTGGAGGTGGAATACGA
>JBFIEP010000569.1:0-2333 GCA_041603335.1 Elusimicrobiota bacterium
CCTCGGACCTACGCTCGCATTTTCAAAGAAACGCTTCACCCGCAGCGAAAACGGCCACTGGGGATGCGACAGGATTCTTCCGGAACTCAGCGATGTGTCCTTGATGGAATAGACAGTATCGTGATCCGCTTCGGAAACATCCGCAACAACGAGTTCGTCCATCCGTGACGCTTCAGCCCAGTTCTTCGACTGACCTTCCTCAATAGGAAGTTGGGATTCCAGCGACAACATCCCGGTGGCAAACTCGCCTACGACAAACAGCACCAATCCGGTATGAATCAGAAGAATGCCGATTTTCTTCCGGTTCCACTGCATCCGGGTAGACAAAACCGCGACGAGGTTTACCAATAGGCATAAACCGACCGTCGCTCCGCCCGGAAAAACCGGGATTTGCCAGCCGGCAGCGTCTCGATAAAGGAAAAATTCCCGGAAATAAACATCGACGGCGTTGAAGGTCCCCATCTCAACCTGGCCCAAGGTGCACAGCACGACAAGCACCATCAGCACCGCGAGATTCGCGAGCGTAAATTCCAGAGAGGATAGGGACTTCAACGCCGACTTCAAGCTTAGGCCTTGGGTTTTAAACTCTTCAGCAAGGACTTAAAGGCGGGCTTGGCTTTTCCAACGGCATCCTTCGGCCCCATCATCTTAAAGAACCAGGAGCGCCCATCAACCAAGAGCATCGAGGCGAGCAGCCGCTTCGATTCGCCGTTATAATCAACGACACGTGAACGGCCGGCACTGGACTGTACAAACTCGCTCGTCTTATCAAATTCGGCTTGCGTTAAATCGCCCAAACCGATCTGCCCGCGCCAGCGATTAGCATTGGCAAAATCCCCGCCGGCCACACCTCCAAGCACAATCACCGTTGTCTCCAGATCACCAACACGCAGGGTCGCCAAGCGCATCCCCGAACCGCCTTCCTCGGTCCAACCGCTGGGAAGCGTCCAGACAATATCGGCGGAACCCCCTTGGGAAGGGGGAGGCGTCTGCATCGAGGACCCGGCTCCTACGGGAGGATGATCATCGGGCATTCCAACACGGGAAACGGGAGGCTTCGGGGCTTTCGCAACCGAATCCACGTCACCCTTCGCGATGCGATAGACTTCTACCTCATCGCCGCCGCAAGCGGCAAAACCAACTGACATTACTAGGAATAAAGAGAGTTTTTTCATCGTACGTGTAGTGTAGCAATTGCTAAAGTGCACTCCGATGAAAGGGGAAATCAAATCTCTGGGCAAGGAAACGGTGATATACGGCCTATCGACCATCGTTGCCCGGCTGCTCAATTTTTTACTCCTTCCCTTTTACACCCATTTCCTGGAACCCGCCGAACTCGGGATCGTTGCGACAGTCTTTGCCTACATCGCGTTTCTCAATATTGTTTTTCAATATGGCCTGGATCAGGCCTATTTACGTTTTTCCGCGGGACGGGACGATGAGGAGAAATCGGTCGTTTTCTCCACATGCCAAGGAACGCTCCTTGCCTCCTCGCTCGCTCTGGGGGGGACACTTCATCTATTTTCCGATTCCTTAGCGGTTCCACTCGGTCTCCGTCTCGAGCACGCGCCTCTTTTGCGGTATGCCGCCTGGATTCTGGCGCTCGATGCTCTGGCGATCGTCCCTTTTGCGTCGCTGCGCCTGCATCATCGCGCATGGACTTATGTCGGCGTCAAAAGTCTTAACATCCTCTCGAATGTCGTCCTCAATATCGTCTTAATTGCCGGATTCGGTCTCGGCATCCGGGGGGTCTTCGGGGCCTCCTTATTCGCCGCAGCACTGACATTCTTCCTCGTCGCCCCGGAAATGTCGCGCTGGATCCAGGCACGCCTATCCATTGAGCGCCTAAAACTATTCCTCCAATTCTCCCTGCCGCTTGTCCCCGCCGGGATTGGGGCCATGATGGTACAGGTTATCGATAGACCCCTTATGCTTCTTCTTACCGACGAGGCCACCGTCGGTATTTACCAGGCAAATTACCGTTTGGGTATTTTTATGCTGCTGGTGGTGAACATGTTTGACCAGGCGTGGCGGCCCTTCTTCCTTGAGCGGGCCGAAAAGGAGGGCTCTTCGGTTCTTTTCGGACAGGTTTTGACGTTTTTCTTAGCCGGGGCCGGCTGGCTTGCCTTGGGACTGGCGCTCTTTCTTCCCGACATCATCATGTTATCGATAAACGGAAAGGCCCTTATCGATCCTCGATATTGGGGCGGAATTCCCGTCATCCCCGTCATCCTGGCCTCCTATGTGCTGCATGGCCTCTACATCAACTTCCTCGCTTCCGTCACGATCTCCAAGCGCACAGACCTCCTGGTATGGGTCACTGTCCTTGGAGC
>JBFIEP010000570.1:0-2331 GCA_041603335.1 Elusimicrobiota bacterium
AAGCAAATCCGTTTCCGACGTCCCCAAACGTGAGATTCCCATGTTCGGGATCGTAAAATGCGTTCGCTAAATTCGGTCCGGCTTTCGCCATCGCCGCGACAGGTTTGTTGATCGGAGCGGCGTTGGATGAGTTTACTCCGCGGGCGAAATAATCATGCATGAGATTCAGTTGGTAGAAGAGATTGATTTCATCGCGTGAGCCGTCTGAGGTATGGGTGGTGGTCCAAGAGAAAGACGAGGTTGCGTTGTTCGGGACCGAGGGGTTATCGGTCATGGTCATGTAGCTTGAAATGTTGACGTCGTATCCGTTATGGGGAGTCGACGCATTCGACTGCAGGCGAAGGCGCAGTTGGGTTCCCGGCACCATCGCTCCTTTAAAGGATGCCCGGTTGTTCCCTACATAGGTAGCTACTTTATTCCCGTTTGCATCGAGAATGGCTACCTGGTCATTATCGAGGATCTCGTAATCGCCTTGAACCAACCCGGCCGCCCCGACATCGAATGACGAGAAATTCGGAAGGAGAAGGACAGATCCGGCCGGGGCATTAATCGTTGAAATTAAAACAGTGGAGTTCGGATAGGGGTGAGGCGACGATAGAGGAGAAGCGAAGGTCTGCCATGTATTGCCGCCGTTGGTGTAATGCGCGTTGGGGGCAAGGAAGTGGGCCACATTGGCAAATGGTCCTTGGAGCAGCGTGAACATCTTTCCAAGCTTCCCGGCATCACAAAAAAGTCCATCGTCGTTTGTGGGAATCGCCGAACTCGCGTCGACCACATAAACGTTTTGATGCCGCATGGCCCGGGTGACCGGACCGGGAGTAGTTTGCGGGTCGATATCGTAAACCTGGCCGGTAATGGTTCCGGAGGTAGCGCAGACCTGAAAGCGAAGATCGTTGTAGCGGAGCAGGATGCTCCCATCGTTGGCATCCACGTAGTAGATCCAGCGTCCTGTCCCTCCCGTCGCTTTAAACCTCCATGCAAGGGATGCCGAATTGCGCTCCGCATTCGGGAAATATACGAGACCTCCCGCCCGCGGGTTGGAGCCCGGTAGATCAGCGGCAACGCGCGCCGCGGCCATGGCTTCGGTGAGTTGGGGCACCGGGGTTTTGTCAATTCCCGGAACAAAACGCGAACGTACGCTGAGGACCGAGCCGTCTTCCCGCAAATGGACGCGCACGTTTGAAAAGACCACGGAGACTCCGTCAACAATTTGTTCGAAGCGAAGATGGTGCAGCCCCCCGATGGATCGTCCGAGTTCGAGGCGCAGCTGTAAAGGATCCAGCCCTAATGCCGTGGCGTTGTCGCGCAAAAACTTTTCCGCGACCGATTTCACAGCAATGGTGCCCTTTCGGGATGATCCCTGAAGTCCGAGTCCTCCCGGAAGTTTCAGATTAAAACGTCCGCGATTGCGCCGGTTGAAGAGATCTATCGCCAATTCTGCTCGGCGGCTGGTTCCGGGGTCCCCCGGGTTTGTGCTCGGCTTATCCCCGCCAAAACGGCGGCCGTTCTCCTTTTGATTCGACGGACCGCGAATGGCGAACGCCGGTCCAACCGCCAAGAGGGCGGTAAGACCGGTCGCGAGGACCGAGAGGGTGGCGGCGCAAGGCCGTCGATTCAAGCGCATGTGTCCTACTTGTTGTCTTTCCCTGACTGCAGTAAACGGACCAGCGCGGCGGCTGCACCGACGCGTACGCGTGCGGCTTGGTCGCCTAAAGCGGATTTAAGAGCGATGATATCACCGGGTCCCCCCCGGGCCTCGAGCACCTCGACTGCGAGAAGTCTGACATCGGCATCGCTTTGACGAAGTGCTTTCCTCGCCACGGAGGCATCAACCTTCAGTCCGAGTCGCGCCAGGCCGGCCACCGCGAGAAGCTCCATGTACGGACTTTCGGGTTTCTTCATGATTTTATCGAAGGCCGGTTTAGAGGCTTTCAGTCCGAGGCGGCCCAAGGCGGCGAGGGCTTTAGACCGAACCAGCGCGTCCTTGTCTTCGAGAGCTTTTTCGATAAGCGGACGAACGGATTCTCCGCCGATTGTGCTGAGGGCTCCCATGACGGCTGCGCGTACCGAGGCGTTGTCGTCACCCGCCAACGGCTTGAGAAATTTAAGCGTGACCGGAGTGGCCACTTCACTGAGTGCGCGGACCGCTTGGAGACGTACTCCCGCATCTTCCGATTCCAGAGCCATAATAAAACGGTTTAGGCGGCGCTCATCTCCGAAACGGGCCAGCATGGTCGCTGCGGCATCGCGGACCTGACCGTTGGGGTCGTTGAGTGCCCGCTTGGCAACGTGTTCGCTTGCTTCCCGTCCGATCCGCCCCAGCGCCCGGAG
>JBFIEP010000571.1:0-2330 GCA_041603335.1 Elusimicrobiota bacterium
CACATCGGGCCGAAACTCATAGATTTTAAGGTGCATCTTGGTTTCACTCGTGGGATTTTTGCGCCCAAAACGCTTGTTTCCCTTCATATCCACGACGACGAGGTCCTCTTCCTTGATTTCCCCTTTAGGGACTCCCGACGGGGTCACCAGCAGCAGTCCGTTAGGAAGGCGTGATGACACATTACCATCGGTCCCAGCCACAAACCCCTCCGCCTGCATCCGTTTGCAGACCTTGACAAGCTCACAGCGGATCTCTTTTTCGGTCGGTTTCATAGCCCGAATATTGTATAATTTTATTGGATCTTTTTATGAAGGCCCTAGTTTACCAAGGCCGGAAGGACATTCAGCTTCAAGACATTCCCGTGCCCGAAATAGGGGACGGCGAAATCCTGCTGTGCGTAGAGGCTTGCGGCCTCTGCGGATCCGACTTTCTCAAAATCGACGCGGACATTAAAGATAGGACGGTTCACCTCGGGCACGAACTCGCGGGACGCGTTCATGCATTAGGCGCGGGCGTTACCAAGTTTAAAAAGGGCGATCGCATCGTCGTAAGTCACCATGTTCCGTGCCTGGACTGCCACTACTGCAGCCGAGGCAGCGAGTCCATGTGCCGGGAATTCAAACGAACTAATTTGGATCCGGGCGGCTTCGCCGAGTACGTGAGGGTCTCGGCGCGCCACGTTGAACACGTCGCGTTTAAGATTCCCGCAAAACTCTCATTCACACACGCAACAATGATTGAACCGCTCGCGTGCATTCTTCGAAACATCCGCAGAATTGACGCCCGAGAAGGAGACACCGTTGTCGTTGTAGGACTCGGGTTCATCGGACTATTAAGCTCCCTCGCCCTAAAACGGATCGGCGCAACCGTCATCGGAATCGATATCGATCATGTCCGTGTGCGCCTCGCGAATAAACTCGGCATTCAGCATGCCTACACGGGCAAGGACGGAGGCGGCATTCCCCGTCTGATAACCCAGCTCACGCACAACCGCGGCGCCGACGCCCTAATATCGACCGCCGGACCATCTTCGCTGATCCCCCCCCGCTTCGAGTGGGTACGCGACGGCGGCGTAATCAACATATTCGCCGGCTACACTTCGCAGCCCAAGGCGCAAATCAATTTGGACACCGTCTATCATCGAGAGCTGACGATTCTCTCCAGCTACTCACCTCAGATCCAGGATCTTGAGGAAGCGCACCGCATCATCGTTAACGAAGAGATCGACGTCTCCCTATTCGCACGCGACACCTTTGGGCTTGAAGAGTTCGAAGAAGCCCTACGGCAGATTCGCGGACGGGAGATCGTAAAGGCAATCCTCCTTCCCGGAAAGGGAGCCGACAACTCGAAGCAGCCCGCTGCTAAAAAGAAAAAGAAGGCTGCGAATAAACGATGACTGAAAAAACGATGCACGCCGTCATGTTCCATGGTCCGAAAAAAATCCGTTTGGAAGAAATGCCCATCCCGAAACCGGGCCCGAATGAAATTTTGCTAAAAATCGGCGCCGCCTTAACCTGCGGAACCGACTTCAAAGCGTTCCGGCAAGGCCACCCGGTGCTTCTAAAATCCTTACCCGCCCCGTTTGGACATGAGTTCGCCGGAACCGTGGCCGCCGTCGGGGAAGGCGTGACCCGCTTCCCCCTGGGAACCCGCGTCGCCGCGGCGAACTCGGCACCCTGCGATGGTTGCTTCCATTGCGACCGCGACGAAAACCAGCTTTGCGAGAATCTAGAGCTGCTCAACGGCGCCTATGCGCAGTATTTGCTGCTGCCTGCAAACATCGTTAAGCGCAACACCTATAAAATCGATGAAGGAACCTCGTTTGAGACCGCAGCCCTGTCGGAACCGTTCTCCTGCGCGATCCACGCCGTTGATGTCACAGGCGTAAAAAAAGGGGATACCGTGGCGGTGATTGGGGCGGGGATCATGGCCCGATTTCTACTTGAGGCGTTAAAAGCAAAAGGCGCCTCGACGGTGATGATCGGCCGCAACCCCGAGCCTCTCGAGATAATGAAACGTCTCGACGCGGCGAAAACCATTTCCGCCCTCGAGGAGGATCCGGTTGAGGCGGTCAAAAAATGGACCGGAGGCCACGGCGTCGACTGCGTATTCGAAGCGGTCGGAAAAGCCGAGACCTGGAACCAATCGGTTGAAATGGTTCGCAAAGGCGGGAAGGTCTGCCTCTTTGGGGGCTGCAAAAAAGGAACCGAAGTCCCGATGGATGCGCATCGTATCCACTATGGACAAATCTCTTTGTTCGGCGTATTCCACCACAAGCCGCGTTATTACGAGAAAGCCCTGCAATTGCTGTCAACCGGGCTCATCTCCA
>JBFIEP010000572.1:0-2326 GCA_041603335.1 Elusimicrobiota bacterium
ATTGATGCAATCGTCGCTCATCCCAAATTCACCGTACGCCGGACAAAGTAGTTTCTCTTTCCGCGCATTTCGTAGTAGATTCGAATTAATATTTCAGCTAGCAGCCCGAGCAGCAACAGCTGGAATCCAATCAATGCAAAGAAAATGGATATCTGGAATAGAGGTTGGTCTTTAACGAAGACCCCCAGCATGAATTTCTTATAGAGCGTAAAGCATCCGAGTAAAAAACCGGTGAGCAGCATCACCAACCCGCCTCCTCCGAAGAGATAGTTCGGTTTAGTGAGGTACTGGTGCATGAACTTGACGGTGTGCAAATCCAGTATGACTTTGAAAATTCTAATGAGACCGTATTTAGAAACCCCGCGTGTCCGCGCCCGGTGGTTGACCGGGATTTCAGTGATGCGCGCACCCATGAATCCGGCAAGCGCCGGAATAAAACGATGCATTTCCCCATATAGCTGCAGGTTCTTTATAAATTCCGCACGGTAAATCTTCAGCGTGCAGCCATAATCGTGCAGTTCGACCCCGGTCTGGCGGGAAATGATTCCATTTGCGATTTCGGAAGGGAGTCGTCTCGTAAGCCATTTATCCTGTCGGTTTTTGCGCCATCCGCTGACAACATCACAGCCTTCCCCCTCGTCGAGTTTCGCAAGCATCGCGGGGATATCCGCCGGGTCGTTTTGAAGGTCGGAATCGAGGAATGCAACAAGTTCCCCGGTAGTATGATCGATTCCCGCCGCCATCGCGGCAGTTTGTCCGAAATTAGTTCCTAGACGAAGTGCTTTGAAGCGGGAGTTTTCTTTCCCGAGTTTTTCTATTTCTTTAAATGAATTATCCGTGGAGCCGTCATCAACGAGAATGACTTCATAATCAATAGAATCAAGTGCCTCGCGGATCTCTGTTCCGAGATCTGCGAGGTTTTCTTCTTCGTTATAGACTGGGACGACGACGCTTAGCTTTGGCACTTTGGATTCTGGAATTCTAAATAGACTCGCTATTTTAGCATTTTATTAGGAATTCGTTCGGGTCCTTAAGGAAGGCGGCGGCATCCCCCATCCCCTGATCGACAGCGGGGCTGCAAAACCTGTTTTTAAATGCTAGCAGGGAATAATCGAGTCGTTTAGAGGGATAAACCTTGAATATACGCGGTTTGTTCGGCAGACCTGTTAAAGTGGCCAGTCCGGTATCGATGTAATTCCACAGGCCTTCCCGAACTCTCTGTTCCTGTCGGGGAAGATATCCCCAACCTGGATCATGACCGAAATCATCAGGCCGGGTCATAAGAAGGACGATGATGTCCTTGCAGTGAGCGAGGCTTTCAAAACTGATTTTTTCGGAAACCCAGACCCCTCCATCGACTAACTGCCGATTCCTTCCCTTAACTTTTACCTTTACCGGTGGAAATACCCGCGGGATAGAACAACTCGCCATCATGTGGCTGGCAAGAGGTCCATCCCAGCCATCCTGCCCCCCCGGTGTGAAGCGGGCGTAGCAATGCCGTTGATCCCGGCGGTCGGTTGAGACGATGGTGAAGCGAGTCTGGCAAGCGCGTCGTGCTTCATTTTCGTCACCGCTATGGGTGACAACCTCAGCAAGAGCGGCATTGGAATACATGCTGAATGGAAATAGGCGGGGTTTAAAACGCAGAATGCGGGAGTTTTCAATATTTCGCCAGATATGTATCAGCACATCGAGTTTTCTGAGGCTATAGGCTGCCCCGTTTAGAGAACCGATGCTAAAACCAAAAACGTCATCGAATTTAAGTCCCGAGCGTGAGAGTCCGTCGATCATGCCGGCTTGCCAAGCGCCGTGGGAGGCTCCCCCCGCAAGAACAAGTCCAACGGGTGAACGGAATTTCATAAAGGAGTCCCGGAAAGAGACGGGCCCGCTAAATTCGCCAGCATCTCATCAAGAAGGGACTCTTGTCGGTGCACCATGACGTCGATATCGAATTCATCCCCGATGCTGTCGCGCGCACTCTCTCCGAGCCGTTTGCGGAGGGTTTTATCATCCGCAAGTTGAGCGACGCGGTCCGCTAGAGCATTTATATCCCCGGGTGGGCAGGCAAAGCCGTTGAGTCCATCGCGTATGACGTCTTTGATCCCGTCAACGGCGTAGCAGACGGGAGGCAGGCCGGTCTTCATCGCTTCAACGAGTGCTCGGGGAAGTCCTTCCCATAGCGAGGTCATTAAAAACACATCCGATGCTGCGAGGAGTTCACGGACATCATCCCGCCAACCGATGAATTGGACATTGCGGGAAAGTCCCTTTGCGATGGTGCGTGCCTCAAGCCGTGCGCGCGCCGGCCCGTCGCCGATAAAAACGA
>JBFIEP010000573.1:0-2318 GCA_041603335.1 Elusimicrobiota bacterium
GTTGCGACGGAGCAGTCGAAATAAGATGGCGGCTCAAGCGGCCTTTATCCCGAACCCGGCTGTTGAGCCGCGCATCCCGGTCTCTATTTTTTTCTCAATCGGGATCCATGCCCTTGCCATGGGAATTTTTTTCCGTATGGGCCACATCGGCCCCAAGGTTGCGGAAGTCACTATCGATAATATCGAGATCCTCGAAATGAAGGAAGATGAGGCGAAACCTAAGCCCCGAAGGGCGCGCGCGTTGAAGCGTAAGGCGTTGGCTAAGAATTTCCTTAAACTCGCCCTCCCGTCGATCCCGAAACCGCGTACACCGATGCAGGTAAAAGCCCCTGAACGGGTTCGGGCATTGATGCAGATTCCGGAGGAAAAATTAAAAGACCGCGGCAGAATTAAGAATGCACCGAAAATGGCGGCATTGGATCTCTCGAATAAACGCGCGAATCTCGCGAAGATCGCAGCCCCATTGGTAGAGCGCAAACGGGCCGCGCTGACTGCACTCCCAAAACTGGATGAAATCGGGACGCGCCGGGCCGCCCGGAAGGTAATCGCGTTGGATGCCTTACGTGAGCGCTCCGGAGCGCCGGCGATGAAATCCGCGAAGAATGCCATGAAAATCGATTTAGGTCAGGCACGGCGGACATTCGGCGGAGCGGGATTATCCGAGGCCGCTCCCGCGACCCGAACGAAAAAGAAAAACAGCCTGCTCGAAATGATGACGTCTGAACGTCCGGCGTTGGACATGGGGCCGCGGGCTGTCGCTTCGACCCGCAAGAAACCAGTATTCGAAGATATTGCAGCACCTCTGCCCACGCGCAGGAAAGAAAAAACGTTTGAAGACCCCGGTGTTAAAAAGAAGGCTGTCGAGATTGAGGGGGAAATTGAAAACCGGCGTGTTTTATCCAGCAGCCTCCCGCGTTTTCCGCAATGGGCGGTGGATCAGGGATTGATTGAAGCCGAGGTAAGGATTAAATTTTATGTAGGTCCGTCGGGTGCGGTGCTTGATGATGGAATCAAGGTTGAACGTTCATCGGGGTATGGGCGGCTTGACCGCTTGGCGATGGCGCATCTGAAAAAATGGCGTTTCGAGTCTCTTCCGTTCGGCGCAAAGAACGAATACGGAATCATCACATTTCGGTTTTTATTGGAGTAACACCATGACACTCTTGCGAATGCTTATTATCGGGATCCTGTTCTTCTTGTCCGTGGGAGATGCGAACGCACTCTTTGGCTTCGGCAAGAAGAAGAAGGAAGCGAAGGGGGATGCCCCGAAGATGGATCTCCCCGGCCTTGGAACCCCGAATTCGAATCCTTCCGCTCCGACCCGAATGGCCGCAGACGCTGATGAAACCGCAGTATCGGGCCAAAGCGCCTATTCGCAGAATGAGACCGCTGTCGGTGATTTTCCAAGCGAGGGAGTCCAAGGGGGAATGCCTGCCGATGTGACGATTAAGCACGGGGCGCGTCGTGGTCCGACAAAACCTCCCTTGCGCATCGAGGTTGACCAGTTTGACTCGATCCGTACATCGCTCGAGCCCGATCAACAGCTGCTGCTTGCGGAATCGCCGTTGACGGTTGTTTGGCGCCGGACGCACCCGGAATTTTTACGCAATGACCGGGTTATTCAGCCGCATATTTCGACTTTCGATGAGCGGCCCGGCATTATTTTCAGTCCGTTGAAGCGTCTGGATGATGTGCTTCACCGTAAACCCGAAAAGAAGGAATTGCGCGGCTACCAATGGAGTCTTACCATCGCCGATGAGGAAGGAAAGGTTTTCCAGCATTACGAGGGTTCCAGCTATCCTCCCGAGGAACTCGTTTGGTCGGGACAAAACGATCAAGGGGATTGGATGCAGGCGGGGCGTGCCTATTCTCCGGTCTATATGTTTACCGATCCCAACGGGACGCCGTACACGCGCGTCGGAAAGCCGTTGCGGTTTAAGGGGATTGTCCACCAGGAACGAGACGGACTCCATCTGAGCTTGGATTCCTCGGAACTGTTTGGATCCGGAAAAACGTCCCGATCCTTGGAGGGAGGCGGGGCGTTGATCGTTCGCTCGGCCGCTGATCTCATCAAGCGCCGCTATTCGGGGATTCCGATCCGTGTCGAGGTGTTTAGTGGATCGAAGCAGTTGGCGGATTTGCAGGCGGATCTCATTGAGAAGATGCTGACCGCCGAACTGATGCTCCTGCCGCAGGATATTTCAACGGATTCTCTGCGCGTAACCTACACGGATCAGCGCGTCGAGATTATCCTTTTGAACCGCTGATGTCTGAAGAGACGCTCCCGTGGATCATCTTGATCGCCGGCGGCGTGATGA
>JBFIEP010000574.1:0-2310 GCA_041603335.1 Elusimicrobiota bacterium
CCGTCCCTCAGAGACCAGCTTCCAAAGTTCTTCCGGATTTAAAGCCCCCGGAAGAACGCAGGACGTGGAGACAACGGCAATGGGTTCGAACTTCATTTCGCTGAAACCTTCCCTCGGGAGAGAAATTTCACTTCCGGTTCATTCGGTACGGCGGTCGCCTGGACCGAAAGGGCTGCGGCAATGGGGCTGCCGTCTTTCGCGGATAAAACGACATCATAAACGATTCCAGCGTCATTCTTCCTGATCACCCGGACTGAACACGAGGCGCCTTTCTGATTCTCCCGGGTATAAAGGATGATTTGACCGGCGGCTGTTGGGAGGACGCGCCTCCCGATTATATGAGCGCCCAGCAATATTCCCATCTGTAGGCCGCCGTCGAGAAACGCGGCAGGGGTGACCGTTCCCGCATCTTTCCAACCAGCGGGCTTGGGCAGCTTAAAATCCGCCGAGAGCGCCTCATCCGAAACATAGATCTCCGAGGCAATCACCTGAAAGGCGGGACCGTGAAATAGGAGTTTCCCGTTATAGGCGTCCTTAATTCCGGAAGGCTTTAAGCCGGTAGGCGCTGCAACCCGCTTCGAGGGTTCCGCCGGTCCCATGACGGCGCGGTAATGCGGAGTCCCATCGACCCCTTGAAGCTGTAATTTATCCCCGGAAACAACGAGACGGAGGCGTTCCGGAGTTCCTTTAATTCCTTTTAGCATTTGGATATCGCGCAGCCCTGCGTCACCGGCAATTCTCTGGAACCAATCGACCGCTAGAACAAAGGGAACAACAACCTCGCCCCGTATTTTATGGCTTTGCAGCATCCCGTACTTTTCTGAATCAATCAATATGTCATAGATCTGTTCGGTCTGTCCCTCGCGAGCGGACATGTCCGGCTCGGTCGTGTTTCCGCCGATGACAACTTCAATATCGTCTAGAGAGGCTTCATTAAGCTCGTCGGACATGAAGCGTGCTCCGGCGTCCAAGCCGATGAGGGCCACACCGAGTTTCTCAAAATGGCCGCGCAAGGCAGGCGTTACCATGCCGCCGTCCCATGGTCCCCAATTCAGGGAGCGAACGAGGCATTTGCCTTTCCGTCGTTTGGATTCATCCCGGGCGATCTTGTTAAGAACTTCATTTGCCATCGCATAATCGGATTGACCGACATTCCCATAACGTCCGGCGACCGAGGAGAAGAGTACGATTGCCTCAAGGGGATCGGTTTCCGTCGCCGTCAGAAGCGCACGCAGGCCCGATACTTTCGTTTCAAATACGAAGTCGAACATCTCGGGAGTTTTATCCGCGATGAGCTTATCCTCAAGCGTTCCGGCACCATGGACCATTGCGCATACGGGACCCCATTTTTTTCGAACGGTCTCGAGCGCATGACTTACCGACGATGCGTCTTGAACATCAACCGGATAATACGCGGCTTCAGAACCGTTATCCCGAATGGCTTGCAAGGTCGCCGCAATTTCGCGGCCGGCCAAAATTTTCTTTGATGCCGACATCAGGTCTTTGGGCGTCACCTTCTCACCCGCAGCCATTGCCTTGGTTAATAAAGCCTTTTTTATTTCCGCATCGGTTGCGGCCCCACGGGTTTCAACGGGCTCGTCTTTTTGAGGAGTTCTGCCCAGAAGTACGAAACGCAGCTTAAAATCCCTACTCCACTCGATGAGAGTACTTGCGGTAACTCCGCGGGCCCCGCCGGAGACAACAACGACCGATCCGGGCTTAAGTCCCGCGCTTTTCCTGCCGTCCGCGCAATGATCAGCGAGCGTCAACTCAGGAATGATGCGAGTCCCATTGGAAGAAAGGCCCGCTTCAATAGCGGAGCCCCCGTAATGGAGTTCTTCGACCAAGGCCGCAGAAACCGCTTTCGCGGACCGTTTCCCCATCTCAATATCAATCGCCTTTACCGCAGTTTTCGGCCATTCGCGGTATGCGGTTTTAATCAGTCCCGGGAGACCTGCGGCCCAAGAAGAGTGTCCAACAGCGGCGCCTGATAAACCGAAGTCGCCCCCCGTGTCCTGAACGGTAATAAAGGCTCCCCCATTTTCAGGAAGGGACGCACAAAATGATTTAGCCGCGATAAAGGCTTCGCGATTAACGGCGGCGGCTTCGAGGCCGTCTTTAAATTTCTTTAGTCCGCCCAGGAAAATGACGGCATCCGCATCGGAAGGGATCTCAGCGACAACTTTCCCGCCGATACTCTTCGCCAATTCTTGAGCGACACCGCGCCCATCATCGGTAATGACGATATTCTTGGCATCAAGGATATTTTGAAGGGCTATCCCCGTGGCCTTGCGCTCGGATTTCCCGAGG
>JBFIEP010000575.1:0-2310 GCA_041603335.1 Elusimicrobiota bacterium
ACGACGGCCGCTGGAAATACGATTCCGATCGTTCGTACCTCCCAGGCCGAAACGACGGTCATGGTTCAAAACGGCTCGGTCGTTGTCATCGGTGGCCTCATCGAAAATCGCAAAGAAACGAGTGAGAACCGGATTCCAATCCTCGGACGCATCCCGCTTCTCGGGTTCTTTTTCCGGAGCCGGGCGGAGTATCTTCGGAAATCCGAAATCGTTATTTTCCTCACGCCGAAGATCGTCAACGGCCGCGGCGAATTCAAGGAGGTCAAGGCTCGGTGATCCCTGCCAGCGACGAAACCGCTCTTCGGGCGTTGATCCTTCAAAAGGGATTGGCGACTTTGACAGACCTCGAGCATCTGCAAGGTGCATCGAAGCCGTTTGCCGAAGAGCTCGTCGCGTCGGGACTTGTCGCAGAAGACATCGTGCTGGAACTCGTCGCCGGGCAGATTGGTGTTCCTTACATGAAGCTCAAGGACGCCGAGATCGAACCGGATGCGATTCATGCCGTTCCTGTTAAATATGCGGATCATTACGGCATTATGCCGGTGCGGCTTGCCGACAACGGCGTGATGGTCGCGATGACCGATCCGCTCGACGTGCAGCGCCTCGATGAAATCCGGATGGTGCTCGACCGTGATATCCATCCACTTCTTGCATCGCAAACAGAGATCGTTGAAGCGGTTCGGACGCACTATGGCGTGGGGGCGGGGATTCTCGACAAGCTTTCAGCAGACGGTCCCGAAACCGCCGAGATTCCAAAGGACGTCGAAGAGGCGAGTCAGGACGCTTCTGTTGTGGAGTTTGTGAACCAACTCCTTCGGGAGGCGCATCGCGATCGGGCGACCGATATCCATCTCGAACCGTTTCCAAACGAATTGCGAGTGCGTCACCGCGTCGACGGCGTTCTTTACGAGACGAAAATCCCCAAATCGATTGTTCGTTTTCGGGAAGCGATTCTCTCGCGTATCAAGATCATGGCCGGAATGGACATTGTCGAGCGCAAGCTTCCGCAGGATGGGCGTTTCCGAATTCGACTTGAGGGCGACGACGTTGACGTGCGTCTCGCGACGGCGCCAACACCATTTGGCGAGAGTCTGACCCTGCGGTTGCTGGTTCACTCGGGGTTGGTCAATCTTGATCAGGTTGGGTTTGAAAGCGCCGACCTCAAGAGGTTGCGGGGCTTGATTGCCCGGCCGCACGGGATGGTTCTCATTACGGGTCCTACCGGAAGCGGAAAAACAACGACGCTTTACGCATGCCTGAACGAACTAAACGGAATCGACCGGAAGATTTTGACGATTGAGGATCCCGTAGAATACGAGATGCGGGGGATCACGCAGATCCAGGTGCAGTCGAAGGTGGGCCTGTCGTTCGCGCGAGGACTTCGCTCGATGTTGCGTCACGATCCGGACGTGATGATGGTCGGAGAAATCCGGGACGCAGAAACCGCGGATGTCGCGGTGCGCGTTTCCCTGACGGGGCATTTGGTTTTCTCAACGCTTCATACTAACGACGCCGTGGGAACCGTTACGCGCCTTCTTGACATCGGGGTAGAGCCGTACCTAATCGCCTCCTGCGTGCATGGAATCGTCGCGCAGCGACTGGTACGTCTGATTTGCGAAAACTGCCGCGAGGATTATAAGCCGGGTCCAGAGCAGTTACAAGTGCTTGGCATGGCGCGGGACGCCAAAGACGATCAGGGAAACCCCGTTAAATTTTTCAAAGGAAAGGGCTGCCCGGCCTGCCGGGGAAGCGGCTACCGCGGCCGTACCGCGATTTACGAGATTCTTGAAATCAATGCGGCTCTTCGTGAGATGGTGATGGACCGGGCGTCCGCCGACCGGCTGCGTGAGGCGGCGCAAAAGTCGGGAACCCGCTTTTTGTCCGTGAGCGGCAGGGACAAGGCACTTCAGGGGCTTACAACGGTCGAGGAAATTTTGCGTGTCACCCAGGCAGCCAACGAGGACGACGATGAGTAGGTTTGCCTATACGGCCAAGCGCGGTCCGGGCAAGGTAATTAACGGGGTTATTGAGGCCGATAGCACCAAGCGTGCGCTCGATCTGATCCGTGACCGCGGCGACTTCCCGTTGTCGGTCGAGGAGGTAATCCCGAAAGTCGGACGTCGCATTAGCACACTCGATTTCGCCGAGTTCACGAGGACATTGGCCGATCTTTTAGACTCGGGTTTGACGCTCGTTTCGGCTCTTGAAGTCGCGGGACGGCAGGGGGAGAACCCATCCTTGCGGCGCGTGGTTGGCGAGCTCCGCGCGGAGGTCCATGACGGGCGGAACCTGTCGGAGGCTATGGAAGAA
>JBFIEP010000576.1:0-2299 GCA_041603335.1 Elusimicrobiota bacterium
CGACCGCGCTCAGGAGAATCAGAGAGATAATACGCCAGGTCAGCATAAATTCGTAAACATTGTCGCAATTACCACCGACTACTATAATGGAAGGAACTTGTGATCAAGACAACCGGTCTTCCTTATCTAATGATCTGCCTCCTGGCGGCCTCAAGCCTCCAGGCGGCCGGCCCGACGAAACTTTTGCCGACCCTGGGCGGGGCTCCGGTCGTAGACACAGGTTCCGGTCTGCTCTTTAACCGCGAAACAACCGAGGTTACCGAACACGACTACAAGCTGTTAATCAAGCGGGGCTACCGATTCGGGGATAAGGGACGCTTATACGCCCCCGGATCCGGACAACCCGTGTCTCTAAATGACTATTTCTATGTCGTTGAGGAGATTCGAAGCCGACAACGGCTTAAGGCGTTACTCGAGATTTCATTAATCCAAAGCCGAAACTCCTATAGTAAAAATTTGCCGCAGAAGGACCGGGACGAAATCCGTTCCATCGCACGCGAGAATTGGCATTTATTGTCGCATCGAATCCGGACCGATCTAGAATCCCTATTTTCAAACAAAGAGATTTTTGAATTAAAAAGACGTCCCGAATTCGCCCACCTTGCCGTCCCGTCCAGGCCGCTTGAAATCGGGAATCTTCCTGATGGGGCTGTCGTGACCACGGACCATGCGATCAACACCCTTGCCGGTCCGATCATTCCTCTCGCCCTTAAATCTGAATCCTCAAAAAAGCCTGCGGCTCGATTTAAAAAAAGGAAGAAAAAACCGACTCCTCCGCCGGCATGGACCGCTCGGACCCGCGGCATTGTCAAACCCCTTCCCCCTCCCTGGAAACCGGATCCCGCACTCCCGGTAAAACCGTTGCCCGCTCCGTGGAAGAAATTTAAACGTGCGCGCGAACGACTCAAGCCCGTGGCTCCCGTACCGGCCGTTAAGGCCTTGCCTGCTCCGTGGAAAAATGAGGCCGAGGCACCGGCTCCCAAGCCCATAACTTCACCAAAACCGAAACGCCCGGAACCCGCACCCATCGCCCAAGACCCTCTTCCCAATGATGGATTCACACCGGCCGAACGCGCGATGCGCTCCACGGTCTCGGGACGAAAATTGGAGCCCGACCTCGGCGATGGGTACCGCTCCGAAGTGCCCGCTCCGCCGCCAACAGCCATCGCCAAAGGAATGACACCGGTTCTCGTACCGGCAGCCGCTCTGCCTCCGCCGGAACCGCCCAAACCCCCGCCCGCCTATCTGCCCAAACCCCAACCGAAAGAAATTCCGGTTGAATACCCGGAAATCGACGAAGTGTCCTTTTCGAAGTTTTTGGAAAGCGCTCCCTACAAAAAAGAAATCAAACCGCTGCTCGCGCTCATCGGGAAACACGTGCGGGAACCGGAACGCCGGGTCGCCATCGGCATCCTGACAACCTCCATGCCCCACATAATCATCGATTCCCTTAAGGCAGGCCTTGATGGACGTGCTTCCATCGGCCGAATTCAACGGGGCGCATCGTTTGCCAGAATTCAAATCGCTCTGCACGATGGACCGGTTCTTTCAACAACCCGTTCGTTATTTTCAGGCAAAGACGTCTTTTTCATGCCCGACGATGCGTCCTATTACGCAGAGCGCGGAAAAAGCATGCCCGCGCAGGAATCCTATTTGCGCGACAGCATTTCTGTCCGTGACCTTAAAGGCGAGTTCGGAATGACGCGCTTTTACAAGGATGGTTCCACCCGGCTTCGACGGACGGAACATGCCATCGCAGGCGCCCTTCTCAACGCGCTGATGCGCATCGACGGCGATTTCCGCGGCTGGGTCGATGATCACCATTCGCGGATGCGCGCAGAAGCCGTGGAATTCCGATTCTACCGCTCAATCAAGGCCGATACCGATGCCGAACCCCACCTCGACCCGGAACTAACGGCGCGTTATGGCGAGTGGTTCCATCGACCGGAAGATTACCTCGATCTTCAACTCAACGCTTTCTTCGATCGCACCCGGGAAGAGGAACTCGCCCTGCTGGAATCGGCAGAGATCGAAGGTGTCGGAAAATCGGGACCTCCAACGGAATTCCGTCTACCCCCTTCCGATTCCCCGGCAAAACGCGCCTGGCTGGCATCGGATAAACGGGCACGGGGGAAAGAATGAGACTGATTCCCGCGCTGCTTGCCCTTCTCCTGCTCGCGAGCCCCTCTTCGGCGAAGGAAAAGCGGACGGCTCGGCGGACATGCGCAACCTGCTTGGAGGTAAAGGCGCAAACCTGGGTGATATGACCCGCCTGGGTGTCCCGGTCCCGCCCGGCTTC
>JBFIEP010000577.1:0-2294 GCA_041603335.1 Elusimicrobiota bacterium
CCATCGTGCGGAGACGGTCGCGAGCGGCTTCTGCCCCGGCATTATTGAATCCAAGCCGATTGATTAGGGCTTGGGCCTCGGGAATTCGAAAGATGCGCGGTCGCGGATTACCGGGCTGGGCATTGAGTGTGATAGTTCCGACTTCAATAAAACCGAAACCAAGGGCGGGGAGAATGCCTGCGAGGCGGCAATCCTTGTCGAAACCGGCGGCAAGCCCCACGGGATTGGGAAATCGAAGACCCGCGACCGTCGTTTCCAGTTGAGGCGCGCGTTGTGCATAAAGCGAATTCAAGATGAAGCGTGCGCCGGGGAGTGTATTGGCAAGTGCAAGCGCACCGGTGCCCCATTCATGGGCGGTCTCGGCGTCTAGTGAAAACAACAGAGGTTTCAGTATCCGTTCGTAGAGCGTCACAAAGCGTGATCGTTTTCTTTCGTAGAAGCGGCCTTTTTCTTTTTTGGAGCCAATTTTTCCAGCCGGAAGTAACTAAGTTCAAGGTATGGGTTCGGATTCGATCCCCATGGAGACTTTAGTGTTCCCCGCACTAGAACAACGGCTCCTTCATCCAACATTAAAATCTTTTTCTTAGACTCCAGCGGGAGTGCGTCGTAGCGGCATTGAACCTTCCCGCCTGCATCGAGCCAAAAATAATAGCTGACTTTTCCAACGGGTCCCCCCGGGGAAAAGTACCCGCGCATGGAGACCTTTTTCCCAAGCATTTTATCTTGGTCGCCAAAGACCTCGCCGGCTAGATGGGTGGGTTGGGAAAGTATCCCGCGTTCGACGAGTTTGAGGTGTCCTTTGATTTCTTCTTGGATGTCCTTCCCCTCACTGCGCGCGAGAGCCTCGAGCAGTTCCTCCCGGGCGCCATCCCAATCGCGCTTCTTAATTTTTTTTAGCGCCGACTCATAGCGGTCTGCGATTGTGCCCTGGGCTTCGCCGCCGGCAAGCGCGACTTGTCCGCCGCCTCCGGCTTCGGGGGTTCCGCCTCCCATCTGGACTTCCTCTTCTTCTTCGGGAGGGGGGCCGCCTGCGCCTTCGTCGCAGGACGAAAATAGAATTATGAGGGGCAGTAGAAGAATGAGAATTTTCATGGTGTGTTCTCTCTGAGGTGGGCAATCTTTCCGCCCACGATCGTCGCGCGGGCGAGCCCGCGTAGGCGTTTCCCCCAGAAAGGTGTATTGCGGCATTTGGATGCGGTTGAAGCGTAGGTTTCCTCTGCATTGGGATCAATAACGGTGATGTCGGCGTCTGCCCCCTTCCCAATATGCCCTTTATTTTTCAGGCCGAGCAGGTTCGCCGGGGCAACGCTCATGCGTTCAACGAGGCTTCGGGGACTCAGTGCTTTGCGTTGGAGAAGCGCGAGGGAAAGGGGGAGTGCGGTTTCAAGTCCGGTCATTCCAAATGGCGCTTTTAGGATTCCGAGCTTCTTTCGAGATGCGCGATGCGGTGCATGGTCCGTTGCGATCGCGTCGATTGTCCCGTCAGACAAGCCTTGGATGAGTGCTTCGCGATCGTTCCCTTCCCGTAGGGGCGGCTTCATTTTGTACGAGGCGTTTTTGGAATCAATATCGTTGTCTGTGAGCGTGAAATGATGAGGTGCGGCTTCAGCCGTAACGCGTACACCGGCTCGTTTTGCACGGCGGACCAGGTCGACTGTGCCGGCGCAGCTTGCATGGCAGATATGCAGGCGTCCTCCGGTCATGTGAGCGAGGGTGATGTCGCGCATGACCATAAGTGTTTCCGAGCGTGAGGGGATTCCCGGAAGCTTATTCTTTTTCGCGAAGGCCCCGTCATGGATGACGCCGCAGCCCGTTAATTGGGGATGCTCGGCGTGGTCTAAAACAGGGATGTCGAGCCGCTTCGATGCTTCAAGGGCGCTGCGCATAAGTTTCCCGTCGACAATAGGATTGCCGTCATCGGAAAATGCCTTTGCGCCCGCTTTTGCAAGACCTTCTAAGTCTGTTAGTTTTTTCCCTTTCTGTCCTACTGTCACCGCTGCAGCAGCGAAAACATTAACAACGGCTTCTTTTTTAATGAGAGTGTTTAGCGTTTTAAATCTCTTGACGGTATCGACGACCGGATTTGTGTTAGGCATCGTGACCAGGGAGGTGATGCCTCCTCGGGCGGCCGCACGCGTTCCGGTGGCTATTGTTTCGTCCGCACTTTGTCCGGGTTGCCGGAGATGGACATGGAGGTCGATGAGGCCCGGGGTTACCCAGCAGCCGCGGGCGTCGATAACTTCGAAATCGGGTTTTTTCCCTTTCTTCGCTCGTTTGGTTAGAATGCCGCGTCC
>JBFIEP010000578.1:0-2292 GCA_041603335.1 Elusimicrobiota bacterium
CGATCTGCCGACCTCACCGCCGAATACGGTAAGAAGGGCCTGTCCCATGGGACAGGCCCTCTTTTTTTTGGGAGAATGGAACTAGTGGAACTCGACGCGATTGCCAACGCATTAACCCAAAAGACCCCTCTAAATGAGGAATCTACCGGAGCCGTTCAAGCCGGGGTCTCCTTATTACTAATTCCCGGCCCCGAGGTACTTTTAATTAGACGCGCAGAGCACCCACAGGATCCGTGGTCGGGACAAATTGGCCTCCCCGGCGGAACCAAGGAAAAAACCGACGCCGATCTACTTGTTACGGCAATTCGCGAAACCAAGGAAGAAATCGGAGTATCCTTGGAAGAAACATCTCTCATTGGACGCCTCGACGACTTCAGGCCGCGCCGCAAATCCCTCCCGGATGTACTGATTCGGCCTTTTGTCTTCTCGCTTGACTGCAAACCGGAGACGGCTTGCTCCGATGAAATCCAATACTGCTTCTGGAATCCAATAAGAGACCTGGCCGCCTCTCACTGCCAACGGGATATCGCTCTCCCGGAAGGGAACCATCCCGTCGATGCCTATCTCGCCGGGGAGAGGGAAATCGTCTGGGGAATTACGTACCGGATCTTAAGCGGGTTTTTCAGGACTCTCGAGCTGACTTAGAAGATCCCGCAACCGCTTCACGTAGACGTAGGTCCGCACATCGGTATTGCTCGGGATAACCGCCTCGGCAAGCCCTGTTTCGAGTGTCCGCTTCGCATCCGACTCTCGATTGAGCGCAATTTCAAGCTTCGCCTTTAAATGGATGGAACGCAGCCAGTTATCGCCATAGGCATTGGCTTCCGCTTTCTGCACGTAGCGATAAGCCTTATCAAACTCTTTCAGTTTATTGAGCGTTGAGGCGTAATTGTAATTGAACGTGAATTCATCGGCATACGCGGACGCCAACGATTCATAGAGCTTCTTGGCGCCGGCCACGTCGCCGGAAACCCGGAGGAAGTAAGCCCGACTCATATTCGCTGCACGCGCGACGGTTAAAGTCGATTTCCCCGCCAGCTTCTCGTAGTAGTCAGCAGCCTTAATATAGGCGGCATTGGCTTTTTTCTTATCTCCACGCGCCAGCCAAATCTCCGCCTCGTAGTCGTAGAGATCCCCCGGTTCGTACCCGCTTGCGTCCAACTCCGGCGATGCCTGCCACCGTTTTAACCCCGCCAAAGCCGCATCAAACCGTGATGCCGCGTAAGCCTTATCAACATCGGCATAAGAGAGAACCCAGCCTGCATAGGAAATCGATTTTGGAAACTTATCGACCAACTCTTTTAAAGCCTCGTCTGCGGGTGCCTTTTGTTTTTCCTTCTGGGCTTTTTTCCGCTTCGAGAGGATGTACAGCATGCGTCCATCTTCGTCCTTGGCGCCTTCCAACATCTCAATCGCCTCGGCGTATTCCTTGCGATTGTAACGCCACTCACCGATACGGCGTTTTCGGGCGGTTGTCAGTTCCGCCTTTAGGGCTTTCGCGATCGGTTCATCGCGAAGTGCTTTTTGCTCATCAAGCCATTTCAAATAAGGCCCCACCGGCAGATACCCCACGAGGCGTCCAATTTCATTAAGCTCGGAGTCAGCGACGATCACCGTCGGATATCCCCCAACCTTAAACCGCGCCTTCCACTCAAAAGACATCGGAGCATCCGCATCCATGGCGATTCGCACAATGTCATCGGAAGCATCCTGGAATTTCTTTTCCTTATAAACATACTCCTCGAGCATGTTGCAGGGAGGGCACCAGATGCCGTAGAAATCGATCAACATCAACTTCCCTTCCTTCTTTGCCTTTGCGAGGGCCATCTCCGGTTGGTTATCAATAAACCCCGGAATCGTGTGGGGAACGCCTTTGACAGCGGCATGAGCCGTTTTAGCAGTCAGCGGCCCCGCCTTCCAGCCCTTTGGCGCCTTCGCAATTACGGGAAATTTGGCGAAGCGGCAATAACTTGCCTTATCGTCGCAGACACTCGCCGCGATCGCATGGGTTCCGGGACTTGTGATCTGACAACGAAGCACCCGCGGGGACTTCGTCTGAAATGGAAACTCCGCGCAGTTTTGAGGTGCCTTCAGGTTGAAATAATGGCCTTCGGCAGGCTTAATTTCAAGAACCTCGTTGACGCGAAGACGTGTGGGGGGTTTTGCGGCCAGCAACTCGAGGCCGATTGCAGGATCCTGCTTGGCGCAGGATACACTCAATAAAGGAAAAACTAATGTAAAAATCAGGAAACTGCGCATGAACCCACCCCCAAAAAAAATTAAAACCCCACC
>JBFIEP010000579.1:0-2287 GCA_041603335.1 Elusimicrobiota bacterium
CCGTCGACCAGGACCAGATCGGGAAGGGCGCTTTGCTCATCAAGTAGACGCTTGTAGCGGCGGCCGACGACTTCCGCCATCGATGCGCAGTCATCAATCCCGGTAACGGTTTTGATTCGGAACCGCCGGTACTGGGGCTTGTTCGGACGTCCGCCTGCAAACGAGACCATCGATGCGACGGTTTCCTTGCCGAAGAGATGGGAAATATCAAAACACTCGATGCGATGGGGCGGCTTGGGTAGGGAAAGGGCTTTTTGGAGTTCGGTGACTGATTTAGAGGCGTCAAGGCGCGCTGTGACGCGTCCGGGCCGTACTTCCCGGTAGCGGACGCGTTCCGACATATGGTCGATGGCTTGGATGTTGTCGCGAAATTGTCCGGCGCGTTCGTATTCAAGTTTTTTTGATGCACGGTACATTTGGGATTGGAATGATTTCTTCAGTTTTGCGTAGCGGCCCTCGAAGAATAATCCCGCGTTCTCTGCGATTTTTCGATATGCGCCCGGTGTTATTTTTCCGGCGCAGGGTGCCGGGCATTCGCCGGTGTGATAATACAGACAGGATTTAATCTTAGCTTCGTCTAGAGGCTTTTCGGTCGAGAAGTTATAGTTGCAGGGGCGCAGCGGGAAGAGCTGCCGTTTCCACAGACCGCGGAGAAGCGATCGCACAGGTGTAACTTTCGGATAGGGTCCGAAATACTTAGCCCCATCCCTTTTTTTAGTCCGGACGACGCGAAGGCGCGGGAATTCCTCGTTCATCGATAGCTTTACAAACGGGTAGGACTTGTCATCCTTCCACATTACATTGAAAAAGGGCTGGTGCTTCCCGATCAGCCGCCGCTCCCAGATAATGGCTTCGCGTTCGGATTCACAGGCGATATAATCGATTTTTCGGATAAGCGGGACGAGCTGCTGGGTCTTAAAATCGGGGCGGTTTGGATTGAAATATTGAGCGACGCGTTTTGCCAAATCCTTGGCTTTGCCCACGTAGAGAACCTCGAGCGCGGCGTCGCGCATGAGGTAGACGCCGGGGGCGTGGGGGAGATGGTCCCTATTGGGATGTGCAGCACTCATTGGATATCGTTATTTTATCAGTAAAATCCGGAGAATTGACCGTCCGGGGGCGGAAAGGCTATAATGTCGTCAATGGCTAAGTTAAAGACAGGCCGGCATACCAGCGCAATAAAGGCAGCGCGCCAAGCCGAGAAACGAAAGATTCGCAACCGGGCTCTGAAGAAGACGTCCCGTGAAGCCGCGAAAGTCGTTCTCGACTCGATAGAAAAGAAGGACGTTGCGGGGGCTCAGAAGAGCCTGAATGCCGCGTCTTCCGCTCTCGATAAGGCACGCAAAAAGGGCATCGTTCATTGGAAGACTGTTGCCCGCCGAAAGAGCCGCCTCGCGACCCGCGTGGCAAAGCTCGCCGCAAAGTAAGCCGGACCCTCCCCTTACTTTCCGCAGACCTTCAAGACGAGGTTCTCGAGTTCGATCTCCGGATCGAGCCAGGCCCTCGACTTGAGGGACTTTTCTGTCTCAAGGCAAAGTGTCAGGGATTTGATGAGATTGTTTTCCGGAATACGGTCTACAGTCGATAGATATTCCCGGTCGTAGTACGAATTGAGACGGAGCTGGCGGAATATTTTTTCTGGAGATTCCCCGCTTTTTACCAGCCGCTTTGCACGCAGCTGTTTGTTGATTGTACTCGTGATCTGATAGAGCAGCCGGAAAACCTCTCCATTTTCCTTTAATTGTTTTCTCAGATGTACCAGGGAAGCCTTTAGGTCGCGTTTCTGAAGGAGACGCGGAAGATCGAACGGGTTGGATTTTTGGCTGTACCCGAGGCAAGCCGCGATATCGGAACGGGTTGCCGTGCCGCGGTCTGCGATGAAAAGTTTCACTTTATGGAGTTCTGCCCGGAGAATACCCCATTCGGTACCGGCTTCTTCCACGAGCGCCTCGGCGGCATCGGTCTCGAGGGTAAACCCTATTCTTTTCGCCTCTGCGGTTAAGCGCTTGATCGCGTCACCTTCACGCATGGGCTTAAACATGACGAGCCCGCCCAGTGCCCGGACAGCGGAGGCCATTGCATCCTTGGCATCGGGACGCGGTTCGGGGGAAATCATGACAAGGAGTGTCGATGTGAGCGGATTTCGAAGGTACTCCGCGATTATTTTCCGGCCGGCCGCCGCAAACTTCGCGTTGCGTACGGTAACGAGGCGGCGGTCCGAGAACATGGGGGGTGTCTGGCAGGCGGATACGATCTCGCCGGCCTGGGATTCGTCGTCTCCCGTGAA
>JBFIEP010000580.1:0-2286 GCA_041603335.1 Elusimicrobiota bacterium
AATCAACGCCCCCCGCCTACGCTTACAATGAGGTTATGACAAAGACGATACTCCCCCTCTTAATTTCGCTTTGCGTGATTCCTGCGGCCGCTGGAACACCCACCACCACAGCGATGCTCACACACGCAACCGAAGAATTACGCGGCATGTTCCGGGAAATCGACGCGATCGAAGAAGATCTCGACCGCGCCGAACGGACCGAAAATTTCCGGGAAGATCACGGTGATGAAATCGGTTCCCGTTATGCCCTCAAGGATGCCGCGAAAGCAAAACATGAACTGGAACAAAAGTACATCGAAGCGTTTACGCGAATCGACGAAGTCGGCGACTTGGTTGATGATTACGTCAAACAGCAGGCTTCCCAAAAAGCGGCACGCGCGCGATCTGAATCCGCGGCCCGGTCTGCAGAGTATATGGCCAACGCCATGCACCGGATAAACAGCGCGGGCTCCCACTACTATTCGCCCCGCTATTCGAGCACCGGTGTCGTACCCCGCGTTCCCGTTGATAAACAGCTTGGAAATCTCATCGCCCTTTGGGAAAACTGGGGGAAAGAACTTTCCCGACGCACCCGTGCGGCGGCGATGGTCCGAGGACGCGCCATACAGTCGGATGAAGAAGACTCCCGAAAACTCGACCGCATGACCGAGCGTCTTAAATTTATTGCCGGGGTCCACACCCAACTCAAAGAAATTCAAGACGGACAAACCACAGAGCGGAAAGCGGCTCAAAAGAAGATCGACTCGATTAACCGGTCAAACGACTACCTCCGACGGGCACTCAATCGCATTAACTACGGATATTAATTATGAAAAACACTATTCTGGCATTCGCACTTCTCTTCATCGCAACTTCGGCCCATGCCGATAAAGCTGCCCACATGCGCCGTTACAAGGCACCGAAGCTGGTCCAAAATGATTCCCTACTTCCGGAGCTTGCCGAAGGAAATTTCGGTCAGGACGATGCCGATCGCGCCCAAGTCCGGGCAGACCGCCTCCGTGACTCTGCCGCCCATTGGAAGGGTGCCTACAAAAACGGAACACGCGAAGCGGAAGACATGAAACTCGATTTAGAACTCTCCGAAGTTGATCGCCAGATCCTCGAACTAAAAGGAGACGTCATTGGATCTTTGGAAGTTAAAAAGGAAATGCTTCACAGACGCCATGAACTGCGCCGGAGCAACCGCCGAATTGATGGGGCCTGGGCAAACGCAGTCGTGATTGAGCGATCCGCCATTAGCGCCGAAGAAACAGCCCAACGTCGCCAGGCCGATGTCATCGCTCGAAAAAAGTCTTATCGACAACTAAAAGGAGCCCTCGAGCGCATCGAGGCATCCGGGAAAGAAGCATACTCGAATTCCTGGACATCGTATGACGATTACCTCGAAGAACGTCTCCAGCAGTTGGATGCCGAAATTGCCGACAGAGGAGACACCAAACGCGGCGT
This sequence comes from Elusimicrobiota bacterium, assembly GCA_041603335.1. Lineage (GTDB taxonomy): Bacteria > Elusimicrobiota > Elusimicrobia > UBA1565 > UBA1565 > UBA1565. The sequence continues at coordinate 1,447 of JBFIEP010000580.1, forward strand.
TGTAACCTTTCCTCCCTATCTAGAGCCGGGCGGGATAGGGCGGAATAAAATGTTTATCGGGCCGAAATACAAAGTGCGTCCTCAGCTAAAGCGTCACAATTCCGGGCCGGGATTTGTTGAGTATCCGCAGAAATAAGCAGCGCGTCAAAGTTAAATTCAAGCGTTAACGCGCCCGCTTCAATCCTTTTGAACAGTCGCGATGGTTCGGATCGGCCTTCAAGCAGGCCATGAACGATTGTTTCGCCTTTGCTTTCTGACCCGACATGAGATACTTCATGCCCGCGTTGTAATGCTTCCCGGCCGCCTTCACATCGCCCTTCGTGCGGCCGGCGCTTCCCCCAATCCGCCGCAGACCGTTCCCGCAATCGGCATTGCCCGGATCCAACTCGAGACAGCGCGTCCAAAAATCACGGGCTCCGCGCACATCGCCCTTTTGGAATTTCTGAAGTCCGAGATTCCAATTTTTTTGAGCGCTCTTCTTATCGACACGGCCTGATATCTTCGCTTTCGCTCCCTTAGGCATCACATGCTCTTTCGGAGGCGTGTAACCGCTCATATCGGTTTCCTGAAGCAATTCTTCATGCCCCAACAGAATCAACCCCGCCCGGCAATCCTGATTGCGCGGATCCGCCTCGTAGCATCGCTTCCAAAGAGAGCGGGCCATCTCATTATTTCCAGAGACGACGGAAGAAACTCCGGATTTCCAGAGCCGACGGGCGTTATCACTCCCACCCCCCATATTAACCTGGGCTTGGATGACTGAAGCCGTAAGAAGAATTGTTGTGATTAAAGTGATTCGCATGAAACCTCCGGGGTCTCCCCATTCTACCCAGCGAACCC
>JBFIEP010000581.1:0-2285 GCA_041603335.1 Elusimicrobiota bacterium
CCCTCCGATGCGATCGCGGTCGCAGTCCGGGCCGGTTGCCCGATGTACGTAAGGGAGCAGGTTTTTGAACGCTGCCAGGTACTCAACAAACCGATATCGGAAGACGAAGTAAAATCATTCAAAGACGAACTGCAAAATCTTAAGCCGGAAGATATTTACAAGGATCTTCAAAGCGGTCCACAATCTGAAAAAAAGAAGCGAAAGAAAGAGAAAGAAGAGGAGGACGATGAATAGACTCGACATCATCAAAGCGGTGGCCAAGGTTTTGTCCACCAAGGGTGAAGCCTCGAAAGCCGTTGAGACCACCTTCGAAACAATCCGCTTGGCCCTACGCCAAGACAAGAAAGTGGTCATCTCGAACTTCGGTACGTTCCGCGTAAAGGCACGTCAAGCGCGAACGGGTCGAAATCCCAAGACCGGCGATACGGTTGAAGTTCCGCCGCGAAAGGGCGTACGGTTTAAGGCCTCCAAGAACCTCCTCGTCGATTAATGACAGACCCGCGGCTCCCGCCACTGGGCGGGGACCGGGAGTTCTTCAACATCGGCGAGGCCTGCCGGATCCTGCAGATCCCGCAGTATACGCTCCGTTATTGGGAATCCCGGTTCGCGATCCTACGCCCGACCCGGCTTCCGGGCGGGCATAGGCGTTACGCCCGGCGGGATCTTGATACCGCCCTGCGGATTAAGGACCTTTTACATAACAAGAAAATGACCGTAGCCGGCGCGCGCAAGGCGCTGGCATCCACGCGGCGGGGGGGACGCCTCCCCGCATCGACCACGGGCTCTCTGCCTGCAGGCGCCCTGAAACTCCTTCGCGAAGTTCGCGAGGATTTACGTAAGCTCGCTTCCGAGCTATCCCAGTAATTGCTATACTGGCGCACCGGCAGCAGCTAGGCCGGTTTGTTCTTTTAAATTTACGGGGACTGGCTCAGTGGCAGAGCGCTCGCTTGGGGTGCGAGAGGTCCGGGGTTCGATTCCCCGGTCCCCGATACTTTGATGTCATCACCGATTTTCGGGGCGTAGCTCAATTGGCTAGAGCGCTGCGTTCGGGACGCAGAGGTTGCTGGTTCAAGTCCAGTCGCCCCGATACCTTCCTTTACAGTACAACCCCATTCATCCTTGACAGGGCTTGACACTTCAAGTTCGCACTTCCCATGACGGATTCCTTTTAGTACGATTTTGATAGAGGAGCAAGTGGCTGTACGTCTTCATCTGCTAATCTGCGGGCGCGTTCAAGGCGTGGGGTTCCGGTTTTTCACATTGGAAACCGCACGTAAATTGAATATTGCCGGCTGGGTTCGCAATCTTCCCAACGGGGAAGTGGAGGCGGAAGCCGAAGCGCAAGAGCAGAAAACACTCGAACGCTTCCTAGACGAACTCCGAAAGGGAAATAGTTTCGCGCGGGTCGATTCAATCGAAACACGCGAGGTGCCCGTGACAGGAACGCAAGAGCCGTTCGATATTTATTAGAAAGAGAGCGCTATGCAACCTACAACTGACGCCACAAGCCAATATTTCAAAGGCATACAAAAACTCGGGCAGGTTAGCCGCGAGGAGATGCACAAACTTTGGAAGAAGGCAAAACGCGGTGACCGCGATGCGAAACAACGCATCATGGAGGCGAACCTTCGCCTCGTCGTCCCCATCGCGAAAAAATATCACCGCCAAGGGACCGAATTCCTCGATCTCATCGAAGAAGGAAACCTCGGGCTCATGCATGCAATCGACAAATTCGAACCCTCTAAGGGCTACCGCTTTTCCACCTACGCCTCCTACTGGATCGAGCAATCGATCCGCCGGGCTGTAGAAGAACAGTCGAAGACAATCCGAATCCCTCCCCATGCCTGGGAAGCTTTACGCAAATGGCTTAAAACCTGGGAACTCATGCACGGCCTGCTCGGCCGCGATCCAACCTTGGCGGAAATGGCCAAGAAGATGCATTGGACAGCGCGGCAGGTGCGCGGCGTCTTGGACGCAGCGGAAGCGGCAAAAGGAATCGGCTCGCTCGAAAACCCGATCGATTCCGATGACGATAATATCCGCATGGAAGACATGATCGCAGAGACCGCGTCCCAATCCCCCGAAAACCTCATCTCGGTTCTGAAACTGCATGACGAACTGCAGCAGGCCCTTTTGGAAATCGGTGATCGGGAACGCGTCATCCTGGAACTTCGACACGGCCTCACCGGGCAGTCCCCAATGACGCTTGAAGAAGTCGGAAAACGCCTCAAGCTCTCACGGGAGCGTATCCGCCAAATCGAAGAACGCGCGCTGCTGCGTCTGCG
>JBFIEP010000582.1:0-2281 GCA_041603335.1 Elusimicrobiota bacterium
GGTGAGGGCCGGTTTCTCGAGCCTTTCCTTTGGCGCGCGGCGTCTCTTGAAACGCGACCATCATCAGACCCCGGCCGTGTTCCGGGATCGGCTGGACATGAATGTCGACACATAAAGGGTTTTCGCCGCCTTCCACTTCCACGCCCTTGCGGAAGTGCTCTTTTTGGGAATTCACCGTCTCACGGACCGCGGCTGCCAATTCGGACCGCAATCCCTGCCGGGCCATCTCCAGGATATTTAGGCTGGCTTTGCCCGGAGCGGGTTCCAGAAACCGGCCGGTGCGGCCGAAAAAATAGACCGCATCAAAATTGCCGTTGATGATCGCACAGGGAGGAGCGTCGCTGCGCTCAAGAACCGTTTCCAGAAGTTGAACGACGCCGAGCTCTTCCGCCGTCCGCACGCCGGGGGATATGTCCTCTCGGCCCTTCCTGCTCTTCGAGGGGTCCAAAGGAAACGCCAAGCGTGCCTTCTTGGCGTCGGGCAGGAGCCTGCGTTGGAATATCTTCCACTTCTTGTTCACCGCCTCGAAGAGATCCGCAGAGCGGCCTACCGTTTCAGACGATCCTAGAAAGAGGATCCCGTTAGGCCTTAGGCTGTAATGGAAAATCGGCAGGAGTTTTTCCTGCAGTTCAGTGCCGAGATAGATGAGAAGGTTCCTGCAGGATAAAAGGTCCAGTTTCGTGAACGGAGGGTCCGCGATGATGTTTTGCGGGGCAAAAACCAGCATTTCCCTTAACAACTTCTTGACCCGGTAGCCTCCGCCGTCCTCCTTACTGAAATACCTCTTCAACCGCTCGGGGGAGATGTCTCCCCTGATACTCTCCGGGTAGAGTCCGTTGCGGGAGAAATCGATGGCGTCCCGGTCGATATCGGTCCCGAAAATCTGGATATTAAAATGCCGGTTTTGCGCTTGTGCACACTCGTGCAGGAGAATGGCGAGGGAGTACGCCTCTTCGCCGGTGGAGCAGCCCGGCACCCATGCCCGGAATGTATAGCCGTCCGGTTTAGTTCTGAGAAGTTTCGGTAGAACATTCGACTGGAGTGTCTGAAAGGATTCCGGATCACGGAAGAAATTCGTTACACCGATCAGCAGTTCCTTGAACAGGATTTCCGCTTCCTTCTCACTGTCTTGGATAAACCGGTCATAAGCGGCGATATCGTTGATCTGGTGAACATTCATCCGCCGCTCGATCCGGCGGTAGATGGTGTTTTTCTTATAGAGAGAGAAATCATGTCCGGTGCGGGCTCTGAGAACGCTGATGATTCTGTTTAAAAAACTTGGGCTTTTATTATTCCCGGGGAGGATTTTAACGCCCGATCCTGAGACCGTCCGACGGGCATATGCGACGAGTTGGGCCGGCATCTTTTCGGGTTTCAGAATGTAGTCCGCAAGCCCCGTGGCCGCGGCGCTCGTGGGCATGCCGCCGTATTGGGCCGAGGCTGCCTCCTGGACCATCACCATCCCCAGTTCCCCTTTGAGTGCCTTAAGCCCAAGGGTCCCGTCGGAGCCCGTACCGGAAAGAATGATGCCGATGCCGCGGGGTCCCTGGTCTGCGGCAAGCGAGCGCAGGAAGGTATCGATGGGCAGATGCGCCCCGCGCGGCTGAGAAAATTCGGACAGCCGAAGCCGCCCGTTGTGAATCGTCATTTGCTTATTGGGGGGGATGACGGAGACGGTGTCCGGGGAGACCGGCGAGCCGTCCTTGGCCTGCCGGACTTTCATCGTCGTCCACTTCTGTAACAACTCGGGAAGGATGCTCACATGCTTAGGCGCCAGGTGAGTGACGAGGACAAAGCCAATGCCGCTTTCACCCGGCATTTTGCGGAAAAACGCCTCGATCGCCTCCAGTCCCCCTGCCGAGGCGCCTATGGCGGCGATGGGATAAACGCTGCCGGATAGTCGTCGTGAATTTTTTTTCTTGGCCATTTCATAATTCTCTAAGCAAAATAGATATATAACAATTGTAGGAATTGTATGAATTCGCAGTAAAAATATTAGCACTTGAAAATGCCTGTTTTCAATAAGTCTGCAGGATCCGGGGCGATCCCTTTTTGGAACACGATAAGCCGGATGCGAACAGGATTAGTGAAGACGGACTGCAGGAAAAATTTTTTTTATTTCCTGAAGAATCCGAGCAGGCCTCATGTGAAGTTGAGCGCGGGAATGTTGGCGGGTGTGTTGCGTTAGTTTCGCCAGGCGGAGCTATAGAACTCGTTCTTGTTCTAAGCTCCGCCTGTTTTATTAACAACCGGCGCAACCAACCAAAACCCAACCAACTTA
>JBFIEP010000583.1:0-2278 GCA_041603335.1 Elusimicrobiota bacterium
CCGTGAACCGTTTCCGTTAGAGCCTTGGCGCCGGAGATCTCTACCGGTGAGATGGACACCTTCTTGCTCGCGAGACGCGTTGAATCCAGCAGTTCATCAATAAGGGCGTGCAGATGATGGGAATTATCTTGCAGGGCTCCAAGGCATTTTGAAATCTCTTCTTTTTCGAAGGAGTCGATCGGGGCGCTTGTGAGGTAGCTCGAATACCCCATGACCACCGCGAGCGGGTTCTTTAATTCATGAGCCATGTCTTCGAGATAACGCGTCTGGTGGTTATTCGTTTCTACGAGCTGGCTTACATAACGCCGCAGGCGCTCGTTGAGTTCGAAAATTTCTTCGGTTGCATCCTTAACCCTTTGGTCAAGTTGTTCGTTTACCGTTTCGAGCTGACTGGTTCTTTCCGCAAGTGCCGCCGAGAGATGGTAGCGTTCCGCGGCGCGATGAATCGACGCAACGAGTTTTTCCGCCGGCGGGGGCTTTGTCATGTAATCGTATGCCCCGGCCTTGATTGCCGAGACAGCGTAGTCGACTGAAGTAAAAGCGGTGATGACGACGGCGACGGTGTGGCGGTCATTGGCCCGCGCCGGTTCGAGAAGCTGCAGGCCGTCTCCGTCCGGGAGGCGTAAATCAACCAGAAGCACCGCGAAGCTGTGATCCGCTATTTTGGCCCGGGCCTGGTAAAGGGTTTCGGCCGTTTCCACGCTATACCCGGCGTTGCGGATCAGACGGGCATAAAGCTCCAGGTCGCCGGGTTCGTCATCGACGATCAGGACGGAAAGTTTTTTCGGATCGTGCGTCATATCTATATTTTATGCGTCCCCTCGGCCTCTTTGTAGTGCCAATGGGGTGGGACCAATCTGGGCCCTTAGGCCCATAGGTGCATCTTATCAAATCAAGGGGGGGGGAATTAGTAGAATCGGGACAGATTATGAAGGAGCTGATCACGAATGCGACGCTTTTGACCCTTTCGGGACCTAATGAACCCCGTATGGGAGAGGGCATGCGTTCGTTGGGGCTTATGAAGGACGGGGCTGTTTTCATGGAGGACGGCCTGATCCGGTCTGTCGGATTTAAGGATGTCGTTATGCGGGATCCTGATGCCAAGAAAGCCTTAATTTATGATGCGGGCGGCCGTATTGCCATGCCGGGTTTCGTGGACTGCCATACCCATCCGGTTTTCGGGGAGGCACGCCTCAAGGATTTTGGTCTGCGGACCTCGGGAAAAACATACCAGGAGATTGCAGCCCAAGGGGGCGGCATCCTCTCGAGTATTCGTTCCACGCGGGGTGCAACCGAGAAGGAATTAACACAGCGCCTCCTGGATCAGACTTCCCGGTTTATTGAATGCGGCACAACCACGGTTGAAACCAAGTCGGGCTACGGTCTGGATAAGGATTCAGAACTCAAGGCTTTGCGTGCGATCAAGCATGTCGCAGCAGGATCTCCGTTGGAGCTCATTCCCACCTTTTTAGGCGCCCATGCGATTCCTCCGGAATATAAAGGGCGTTCAGGTGAGTATATCGAGATGCTTATAAAGGAAGTTCTTCCCGTAGTGGTAAAGGAAGGCCTTGCCCGTTTTGTGGACGCGTTCTGTGAGAAAGGATTTTTCTCGGAGTTTGAGTGTCGAAAATTTCTAAAGGCCGGGGCGGATGCCGGTTTAGGCGTGAGGATTCATGCCGAGCAATTGACCCGCTCGGGCGGGGCTTCCCTTGCCGCTGAGCTTAAAGCGGCCTCGGCAGACCATCTTGACCATGTCGATGAGCAGGATATCGTGAAACTGCGAGAGGCCGGGGTGATTGCCGCCTTGGTTCCCGGTTCGAATCATTTCCTCGGCCATAAAGACTATCCTGACGCACGGCGGATCATTGATGCGGGTGTTCCCGCTGCGCTGGCGTCGGATTTTAATCCGGGCACCTGTCCCTGTTGGAATATGCAGGAGATTATTTCGATTGCCTGTACGCGGATGAAGATGACGGTCGAAGAAGCGATTGTTGCGTCGACCCTCAATGGGGCGCATGCGCTTGGACTTGGAAGGACGCATGGTTCCCTTGAAAACGGAAAACAGGCCGACGTCCTAATTCTCGACTGTACGGATTATCGTGAGCTTGCGTATTATTTCGGTGCCAACCAGGTTTCAGCGGTCTTTAAGCGCGGGTCGCTCGTGCACGGGGCGAGGAAGGTATTTGCGTGAGCGTTAAAGTTCTTCTTTTTGACTTGGATGGGACGCTCGTTCGTGCGGGCGGTGCCGGAGGGCGCGCTCTCGATAAGGCCGTTGAGC
>JBFIEP010000584.1:0-2267 GCA_041603335.1 Elusimicrobiota bacterium
ACTCGCGTTTTGTCCGGCCCGTAATCGCGACGGCAAACGAAAAGACACCCTCAGCAACATTCTCGCGACCAAGGAATTTGTCGTCAATATCGTGACGGAAGCCATCGCCGAAAAGATGGTTCAAACATCTTATGAATACGAACCGGGCGAGGATGAATTTGAAGCCGCCGGACTTACGCCGATGCCCAGCGCGCATGTGAATCCTCCCCGCGTGGGAGAATCGCCGGTTTCCTTCGAATGCAAACTCCACTCCACGGTTGAAATCAGCGACGGCCCGGGCGGCGGGACGCTCGTCATCGGAACAGTGGTAGGAGGAAGAATCGACGATTCGATTCTAAAGGACGGGCGTATCAACCACGGGGATCTCAAGGCGATTGGCCGGCTCGAAGGCGCTTGGTATTCGCGCGTCGCCGAGACCTTCGAAATCCCGCGGCCCCGTACGGGTTAACAACCCGGCCCCAATCATTCGCAGCTGCTTGCGCAGTTCCTTGTACTCGGGGATGGCGTTCTCAACGACTGCCCAAAACCGCGGGGAGTGATTCATTTCACGGCAGTGCGCGAGTTCATGGACAATCACGTAATCAATCACATCTCCGGGAGCGGAAAGCAGACGGATATTGAAGCTCAAATTCCCCTTTCCCGAGCAGCTCCCCCATCGGGACGTCATATCCCGGACACGGACCTTCCCGTGTTCAATCTCCATGTATTCGGCCCACTCCGCCGTTCGCTCTGCAAACCAGGCTTGGGCGACCTTACGCTCGGGCGCGGGAAGACTGCGCCGCTTACTGCGTTTTTTTCGCGGTTTCCGTTTAGGAGAGAAGAAAATCTGGAGGCGATCGAAAAGCATCATCCGGCGATGAGTTTTTCAATCTTGAGCTTTACCTGCAAGAGCTCAAAGGGTTTCTGAATATAGTCGACAGCCCCCGTTTCCAGGCAGCGCTCTACGGCATCAAGCTCGCTCTGGGCGGTGACCATCACAACAGGGATAGAGGCCGTTTTGGGATTCTGCTTGAGATAGGCGAGGGTTTCGTAACCCATCATCCCCGGCATATTGATGTCGAGCAGAATAATGGCAGGGGTGTTTTCAATCGCGACCTGAATGCCCTGCTTTCCATCGCTCGCCTCAAGGACCTCGAAGTCGATTTCCTGAAAAAACATACCGAGCATCGACCGGGGCATCGGGTCATCATCGATAATAAGGACTTTTTTCTTGTCAGAACCGAATAATCCCACGTCTGAATTGTAACAAACTGGACATTGATTTTATTGAAGGGCACTGTTACCCTTAGAAAATCGCGTAATTTACGCGGGATTCAAGTAATGCGACCTCTCTTATTATCCACCCTCGCGGCCTTTTTCCTTCTTGGAACCCCTGTCGGCGCCCAAACGGGCTCTGCGTCGTCGGCTCTCGTCGAGGCGAAGGTCGATTTAGAAAGCGCTCTTGAAAGCCGTCTTCAAGCGGTCCTGCGTAAAATCCTGGGAACCCCCGACATCCTGGTTGTCGTCCAAACCGATATTGCGGTTGATAACAGCAATAAAATCGAGGAAATCCTACCTGGGGTCCCCCTTAAGGAAACCCCCGGACTTGAGATTAATACCAAGGGCAGCCAGGTCGTGTCCGGCATCCGCGCCACGATTTATCTGGATGAGTCGGTTGACGAAACAACCGTGGCTCTCGCCGAAAAAACAGCGAAGGAGGTTCTGGATCTTCGTTTCGGTCGCGGAGACACCGTCACGATCGAAAAACTCGCCCTTTCCGCCCAGATCCAAGCCTCCGCCAAGGCCAGCCTCGCAGACCGATTCCTAACCCCGGCATCCCTATTTTCGCTCTCATGGCTGATTCTCGCGATCATGGGACTAGGCGTTTTGCTCTCCAAGGTCGTCACGCCGATGTTAAGCGTCCTCCGGACGATTGCCATGGCCAGCACCCAAGCGCCTGCAGCCGTAGCGGCTGCCCCGCCGCAGCAAGCGGCCCCTCTGGACCAACCCGAAATTCCAAAAAAGATTACGCGGGAGGTTTCAGAAAGCAGCGATGAGGATGAAGAGGAATTGCCGTTCTCCTTTGTGCGGGACCGCCACATGCCGATGCTCAAGTATCTGCTCAAGCGCGCCCAACCCAATACGGTTGCGGTTGTCGTTCACTATTTACCGGGACCGATGGCGGGAGAAATCCTCACGAGTCTCGAACCTGCCGTCCGGACCGAGATTGTCGAGAACATGAGCGCGGTCGTTCAGCTTGACCCGGATAATGTTGACACGATCGAAGA